>DUZG01000015.1 GCA_013349585.1 Nitrospinota bacterium
AGAAGAGAATATATTTCCCCTCCACCTCCTAGACCCGTTGTAGCTCCCGTTCCCATCAAACCTGCTTTGCCACCACCGAACCTAGTTTTGAAAGGGGTTCTGATGCTGGGCGGCACAAAAATTGCTATCTTAGAGGGTAAATACTGGACGTTTCAAGGAAGTAAGAAAGTGCAAAAGAAAGTTAAGAAAAAGGGCTATTCCTTGGGACAAATTGTAGGGGATTTTGAATTGACCTATATAGATAAAAGTAGTGTCACCCTCGATGATAATAAAGGGCGTGTGGTTCAACTACGTTTGGCTAAACGCTCTCCCGAAAAGATCATTCATAGAGATGGAACTGCCTTTTTCCACAAAAATAAAAAGTATGATCCGAGAAAATTCAAGGCCACTCCTGTCAAGAATCGCCCGATAAGATCCACTACGGCAAAAAGAATAACCAAGCCCACTGCAAGTGCACCTGCGCCGGCTCCAGCTCCTGTGTTCAGGATTTCGGGAGCAAAAACACGTGCACCTGCTGCCGTTCATATTTCAGGAAGATAAATTATCATGTTGAAAAAAGTTGACCCGGTTGAGCGAATTTTACTCCGCCACAAAAAGATTTCGGAAAAGGTTTTGCAGGAAGTCAAAACCAACAACTTGCATTCCCATAACTTTTTAGGGAAAACTTTAGTTGATCATGGTTATATCCATACCCAAACATTACTGGAAACCCTAAGTGCCGAGTTACACTTACCGTATGTCAAAAAAAATCAATTTCCGAAGTCCGGATTGCCTGTCGAGGGGCTTTCAATATCCGATACTTTTCTAAGAGAAAAGATCATCCTCCCATTGCAACTCAAGGACGATACCTTGATCGTTGCAGTTTTCGACCCATTCGACCAATACACTATTGAAGATTTAAAAGTTTCTCTTGGGAAAAACATCCGTGTTGTCTTGAGCAGCGAGCAGGATATTTTGGAATCTATCGAAGCTCACTATGGTGAAGGAGGCAGTTCGGCCATGGACCGTATGGTGGGCGATATCAACGATGATGATCTACATGGTTTAGATTCCCTTGATGAGAGTACGGAACATATTCGCGACATGGCTTCAGAGGCTCCAGTCATCAAACTGGTGAACCACATCATCAGCGAAGCTATTGAGTCACGTGCCAGTGATATCCATTTAGAACCTTTTGATGACGAGCTTCTTTTAAGGTACCGGATTGATGGCATTCTTCACGAGTTCGATCCGCCTCCCAAACGTCTGAGCTCTGCCATCACTACGCGTATAAAAATTATGGCGAAGATGGATATTTCCGAACGCCGACTGCCACAGGATGGCAGGATTAAACTTAAAATTCTGGGCAAAGATATCGATATGCGTGTTTCCACACTCCCTACTTTATATGGTGAAAGTGTGGTCATGAGAATACTCGACCGCGGAAGTCTGGTATTGGACCTGAGCAAAATGGGGTTCCCAAAAAAAATACTCAAACAGCTCGAAGAGTTGATTCGCAAACCCTATGGAAAAATACTGGTAACCGGTCCCACAGGTAGTGGCAAAACTACCACGCTGTATGCCGCCCTGAGCCAGATCAACACACCCGACAAAAAAATCATCACCATTGAAGATCCCGTAGAGTATCAAATGCGTGGGATCAACCAGATTCATGTAAAATCAAAGATCGGTCTCGACTTTGCTGGCGGATTGCGATCCATAGTAAGACAGGATCCTGATGTGATCATGGTCGGCGAGATTCGTGACCCAGAAACGGCTGACATTTCAATTCAAGCTGCTTTAACTGGACATCTGGTTTTTAGCACCGTTCATACCAATGATGCGGCAGGTGCCATCACGAGACTCCTCGATATGGGAATCGAAAACTTTCTAATTTCTTCGGCATTGTTAGGTGTGCTCGCTCAAAGACTGGTGCGCGTCATTTGTCCCAACTGTAAAGAAGAATCTTCATTAACCCCAATCCTTCGCGCAGAGATGGGGCAGTTGGGAAAAGAAGACATCAAAGTTTATCGAGGTAAAGGCTGTAAAGCCTGCAGCAACACAGGGTTTAAAGGAAGGTGTGGAATTTATGAACTGCTGGTCATTGATGATGATATTCGCGAGCTTGTATTAAAAAAATCAACCTCTCAGGCTATCGGTGATCAAGCCCGACAAACCGGCATGAGAACTTTACGAGAAGATGGTTGGGATAAAGTGGCAAAAGGCATCACCACAGTTGAAGAAATTCTCCGCGTCACCTTGAGCGACCGAAACTAGATGAAAAAATATTAGGGAACAAACGTAAAACCTAAAAAACCCGAAAAAGGCAAACCATGATGGTTTACTCCTATAAAGCCACGGACAAAAATGGCAAATATGTAGAGGGCAATATCAGCGCGTCCGATTACAAAGGTGCTATACAACAAATCCGCAACCTGAATTATTTCCCAGTAAAAATTTCTGAAGACAAAGGTTCCTCCAGGCTTTCTTCTGGAATAGCTTTGTCATTGCCGAGCTGGGGTTCCCCTATCCCGGCAAAAGACCTCATGACCCTCACCCAGCAACTCGCGACTCTTGTTGACTCCGGTCTGACACTGGATGATGGACTCGCCACCTTAGTCAAACTTTCAGAAACAGAAAAAATCCGTTCTGTACTTGCTGATGTACGAAAGCAGGTGCATGCAGGCAGTTCTTTTGCCGATGCCTTGGCAGAACACCCGAAGGTTTTTTCCAAGCTGTACATCAATATGATCCGCGCAGGCGAAGCTGGAGGAATTTTAGGGGAGGCACTTGCAAGACTTGCCCTCTTCATGGAAAAGTCTGTCGAGTTGAAAAACAGCATTCGATCAGCCATGGTTTATCCGGCCATTCTTAGTTTGGTGGGTGGTTCGGCCGTAATTATCCTCATCACTTTTGTGATACCCCAGTTTTCAAAGTTATTTGAAGAAATGGGTGCCGCTCTTCCTCTACCAACCCAGATCATGCTGGGATTAAGTTCTCTAATCATCAATTACTGGCCCGCATTGATTTTGGGGATTGCGGGATTTATTGCCGCATTTACCGTTTACTTAAGGACAAACAAAGGCAGGCTAAAATGGGATGGATTGCTTTTAAAGCTACCACTTTTTGGCCCATTGATCCAAAAGATAGAAGTCTCTCGATTCAGTTTAACACTGGCAACCTTATTAAAAAGTGGTGTTCCCATCTTGCAAGCAATGGGAATCGTGCAGTCCATTTTGATCAACCGAGTTGTTTCAGACTCCATAATAGTAATCCAGCAGGCCTTAAAAAAAGGCAAAGGGCTTTCGGGTCCACTTCAAAAGGCTGGAGTTTTTCCTCCAATGGCGGTCCACATGATCACCGTTGGCGAGACTTCAGGGTCCTTAGATGAAATGCTGACAAAAGTATCTAACACTTACGATAAAGAAGTAGAACAGTCTATCAAGCAGGTGATTTCTCTGATCGAGCCAATGATGATTTTATTAATGGCTGTAATCATCGGCTTCATTGTTGTTTCCATGCTACTGGCGATTTTCAGCGCCAACGATATCGCTTTTTAAACAAACTCTACGAAGGAAAATTATGAAGGATAATTTGAAAAAATTTCTTCACCTAGGATCACAAGGTTTTACCCTAATTGAGCTCATGGTGGTTATGGTAATCATAGGACTGCTGGCAGCCACCGTGGTGCCCAAGTTCTTCGGCCAAGTTGACAAGGCAATGCAACAAGACGCTCAAGCGCAAATCGAACTATTGGGACAAGCCCTTGACCTCTACCGCTTGGAAAAACATAAATACCCAACCAGCGATGAGGGGTTGGAAGCTATTAAATCCTATTTGAAAAAACATGTCCCTAAAGACCCCTGGGGCAATGCCTATATATATGAGTCTCCCGGCAAAGAAGACCGTGGGTATGATTTAATTTCCTTGGGTGGAGATAATGCGGAAGGAGGAGAAGGGACTGACATAGATATTGTCAGTTGGAAAAACTTTGAATAAGCAATACGCTCTAGGAAAAGACGGTTTCACTTTATTAGAATTGATACTTGTTCTCTTCCTGATGGGACTGATGGCAGGAATTGTTTTGCCGTTTGTGGTTTCAACTCTTGATCGCGTTAAACTACAATCGGAGGCCCGACAAATTTCCTCTGCGTTGCAATTTGCGCGTAGCGAGGCTATCACAAAAAAAACATTATTCACCTTCAATGCCGATATCGATAAAAATCAATACTGGCTCGCTATCCCAAAAGAGAAAGAAGTCACACAAACAAAAATCCTTGATGAAACAGTACGAATAATGAACTACCAAGGATCAGAGGAAACCGTATCTGACGGAACATTTATTATAAATTTTTATCCGCGCGGCAATTCGAGTGCCGGAACTATCCACCTGCAATCATCCATCGCCGAAAGCGATGCACTTGTTTATGCAATCACCATCGATCCTATTACAGGAAAACCCAGAATCAAGCTCCTTGAAGAATGAGCAGGGGTTCTCTCTCCTCGAAGTCGTTGTTGCTCTGATGATAATGGCGGGGGGATTTCTCGCTGTTCTCAACCTGTTTTCAGGAAGCGTACGTTCTGTAGATTTTTCAGGCCAATACCTCAAAGGCGTCACTCTGGCAAATTCGAAAATGAACGAACTGGAAATACAAAACTTCACATTCGAAGACAATTCTGGGAATTTTAAAAACGAAGAAAATTATCGCTGGGAAATTGATATCTCTCCCTACGAGTCAGTCTTGAATAACGAGAAATCGGGGATTCAATTGCAGAAAATTTTATTAAAAGTTTTATGGAACGATGATGGGCATACTCGCAATATTGAACTAGCAACACTGCGCCTGAAAGGCCAAACCTATCCGGCAGCCAACACACGATTGGAACAGTTATTTTCTGGGGGAGCAGGCAGAAGTAACACAGATGGGGAAGAAGAAATCGTGCCTCCTGAAACTTCTACGCCAAGCACAGGTTCAGGTACAAGAGCAAACATTTGTGGTTCCAGTCAATCCAATATCAGTGGGTCGGGAACGCAGAATCTTTCAGGGAACTAATGAGTCCAATAACAAATCGCATTTCAAAAAACCAATCTGGATTCACCCTGCTTGAACTGATCCTTTCTCTAGCTATTGTCGGGATTATTATTGCACTGGGACTCGGCGGTATCCGCTTAGGAATTAGCGCACGCGATGTCGGAGAAAGAAAGGTCGACACCTATCAGCGTCTGCGCATTATCACCGAACAACTCACGCAAAAACTACAATCTACTTATCCCGTTTTCGTGACTCAAAAAGATGGTAGCGCTATCGCACAAAGCCTTTCTTCTTCTAAAAGAATTATGGCATTTGAAGGTGAATCGAATTCATTAAGGTTTGTAACTTTTGCTTCACCGATAACATCACAAGGCTCCCAGGTTCACGAAGTTAAATTTTATTTAGGCAAGCACCCTGAAACTGATAAGTCGGGTCTTATTCTAATGGAGAAAGATATTTCAAAAGGTGATATTTTCTCTCGGATAGTCCCCAACAACGAAACCACACGTTATTATTTACTTGCTGAAAATGTTACTCAATTGAAGTTCAGATACTACGAAATGAAAAAAAATCAGCCTCAAGAACTGGAAGATGCTCATAGCAGTCCGACTCACAAAGGAAAATGGGTAAACAGAGTTGTTATGGATCCATTTCTAATCAACCAAAAAGTGCCAACAAACCCAATTCTCGCTTTCGAAAAAAACAATAAAATTTCCTTACCGCGAGCGGTTGAAATAACCCTTGGCATTAACCCAAAAGTGAATGAAAACAACGAGGATAATGAGGAAGAACCTGAATTATTTTTTTCGCCGCCTATTGTAGTTTTGATCAACTCTGGAATGGAAATTGCAATCCCTGAGAAGAAGGAAGAAGACAATGAAAAAGCTTAAAGATAACCAGCAAGGTATTGCCCTTATGGCTGTGCTGTGGGTTCTGGTCTTATTGATAGCTTTAGCTACCGAATTTGCCTTTTCAATGAAAATGGAGGTCAACACTACCCGAAACTACAAAGAAGACACAGAAAGCTATTATTTATCCCGAGCAGGCCTCAATCTAGCTCTGGCAGAACTTTTTAAAGAGGCCAGTTTCCACTCTATACATGACGAACATGGTTGGATTACCGGGAACATTATACAGACTTCTGCCAAAATCAAACCCAACCAATCCCCTGGACAGGAAGAATCGGATGCAGAACAGACTCCAGGTCAAGAGGAATTAGAGGAAGAAGGAGCAGTTCAAGATTTTGACATCGTCAACAGAACCGACATCGAACTGGAAAATGGCAGCATCACCTACACCATTAGAGATGAAAACGGGAAAATTTCCATTAATTCAGCAAGCAAAAATACTCTGGACAAGCTTCTTCAGGTTTCAGGGGTTGAAGACAAAAGCGAAAGGAGCACCATTTCAGATTCCATACTCGACTGGATCGACACCGATAAAAACCACCGACTCAATGGAGCCGAAGATGATTATTACCGGACACAAAGTCCATCCTATTACACCAAGAACGGGCCTATAGAAACAATCGATGAACTTTTGAAAATACGCGGCATCACTGAAGAAATTCTTTATGGTTCTGAGGAAAGCAATGACGAGAATAAAAAAACAGGGATTGCGAACCACCTCACAGTTTATAAAATTTCCACAGTGAATCCCAATACGGCGAGCGAAGAAGTATTAAAAATTTTATTCCAACCAGAGCAGACAAAAAAAATTTTGGAAAACAGAAATAGTAAAGGATTCCACTCTAACACGCTGTCCAACTTTTTCCACATCACTTCTACAGGAAAAATAACTGGCAGTCGTACAGAGCATACGGTGAAAGCAATAGTAGAAAAGAGCATCTCAGGCAACAAAGCAAAAATGGTAATTCATTACTGGAATGACAACGTGCTGAACTTATGAAACCTATCTATTTAGATAAATCTTTAGGACTCGATATCCGCGAAGATTCCATCAGCCTCGCACTAATCGGGAGAAAGCTGCGCCTTGCCGAAGTGCTCGCCGGTAAATTCATAGACTTAAAATTGCTAACAGGAAAAGACGAAAAAGCAGAGAAGTATTTCCTGGATCAAGTTAATCGGTTTCTGGTTGAACAAAATACCTGGCCCGAGTCCGTCATAGTGAGTCTACCAAGAAGTTTCGTTATGTTTAAAACATTTGAGCTCCCGGCACCAGACATGAAAGCTGCTCAAGCAATGGTAGAGTTTGAGTTGGAACGGCATTTTTCATCGGGCTTGAATGATTTGTACTACACCTACCAACTCAATCAAAAATCCGGGAATATTTTTCACATCGCCTCTGCGGCAATTAAAAAAGATACCGCCAACTATTACCTCGAACTCATCAAGAAGCTAAACTTAAAAACCACTGTTCTCGACATCTCAACATTCGCCAATAGCAATCTTGCTCTGCTACAAGAACCTAAGGATTCTGCTGTAACTGCATTGATCGACATCAGCCCACGTGCTCTAGAAATCGTCCTGATTAAAAAAGGTGTTATAGAGTTCTCTAGAAATAGAAGCTGGAAAAATACAGATATAAAGGACATATACTCAGAGAAAGACAAATCACTTGGTCTACTCGATAGCCTTTCTGAGTCCACTACCAAATTAATAATCAGCGAATTGGAGAAAGCACTTTCTTCATGTCGGAATATTGAAGAAAATGAATCAATTGATCATATTTTCATATCAGGAGGTGGCACGTTGGCACCCCAAGTCATCAAACAACTTGAAAAAGAAACGCAGGTGTCGACGCAATTTATAAGTATTCCCGGTTCGGTTTCCCCTTCCCTGCCCGAGTCTTTTTCAAATTATCATATGATGACGGCTTTGAGCTTAGCCATAAGAGATTCCAGGAAAACAAATTTTGAAACCAATTTACTACCCCAAAATCTGCGACCAAAAAGGAGAAAAGCAAATCCAAAAACGTCTCTCGCTTTGGCAGTAATCTTGTTACTTTGCCTTGCAGGATGGATCGGCAGCCAAATACATCACAACAACAAAACACTGGCATCATTAAACGGTCAATTAGATGAGATAAAGGGTGAAGTCTCTAACCTGGAAAAGGTCGATCTAGAATATATTTCAATCCAGCAGTATGTAAATATCCTCAACACAATCAATAAACAGCACCCACCCAAGCTTCCTCTTTTGGGCAGGTTGAGCCAGTCACTCCCCAAAGACACGTGGTTGACAAACATAAAGTTCCACAAGGGTGAAATGGAAATAAAAGGCTTTTCGCCTTCCGCTTCAACATTAATTCCTCTCATCGAAAAATTACCTAGCTTTAAGAAAACAGGTTTTGTCGGCACAATACTAAGAGAACCTACAGGCGAGAAGTTTACGATTCGAGCAAAATTGGAATCCAGCTCATGACGTTAAACATTGGAAAAAGAGATAAGGATTTTCTGGTTGGCGGTGGAGTTTTTTTAGCCTGCTACCTGCTTTTTTTTTTAGTGGCGGAACCCATTTATAATAAACAGATAAGCATTGACGGAAAGATAAAGGACAAAATAAACTTCATTGAAAAATACTACGAAGTCATGAATCAGACTTCCTACTATCAGGCAAAAGAAGCAGCAAATAAGAATACTAAAATAACTCTACAAAAACGGTTTTTCAGCGATAAAGAACCGGGGCTTGCCGCAGCAAGCTTGCAAAAACTTTTACAAGTATTCTCAAGAGGTGCCGTAACCATTGAAAAAACTCGAGTGGAAAAACCAAAATACGTTGCAAGAATACTCGCTGTCCCTGTTGAAATCACAGTTCGTTCCAGCCTAAAAAACTTGGCTCTATTTTTAATGCGGATTGAAAACCATGAAAAATTTTTAGTCATTGAAGAACTTCGATCACGAAGAATAAATAAAAAGGAACCAGAAGACCTTCAAACACGCCTATTGATCACTGGCTTTATAAAGGAACTGGAACCAAAAAGCGGAAAACCAATATGAAAAATAATATTCTCGTCACAGTCTTAATATCTTTATCCCTTCTTTTGCCAGGGTGTAGCTTCAATAAAAAGTCAACTATGGATCGATTGAAAAAAAAATCGGATTCTGTCGAGGCCATGAAGTTCCCGGAAAAAGAGTCTCCATCCGGGTTACAAGATGTAGAGCTTATTGACAATAAAAAACTGAAACAAATCAAACCGCAACAGGAAGCTAAAAAAATCCGCGTAACAGGAACTAAGGTTTCCTTACGCCGAGGACCTGGACCAAAATACATAAAAATTGGTAATGCGGTAAAAGGCGATGAGTTCGAACTGGTTCGAATTGAGCGAGGCTTTGACAATGGCAGGACCTGGTACCTCGTTCGTGACAATCTGGGGAACAAGTTTTTTATTGCAAAAAGCTTGACCTCTATCGTCAAAAAAGCGCCGACAGCTATCCCCGCTGAGTCTCCTATGTCTCCAAAAGAGGGTACTAATAAAGTTGAAAAAGTGGAACTCCAAAAAAAGCAGGATGCGTCCCTGGGTCAGATTCAAACTCTGGTAGACGTAGAACCCAAGCTCCCTGAGGAGCTTCTTGAGGCCAAGCATATTACTCTGAACTTTGAGGGAACTGAACTTTACGATGTCATCACAACGTTTTGCGAATTGCTGAAAATTGACTATGTAATTGAAGGAAGCGTTGAAGGTAAAGTCACACTACAGACTTTCAATAAAATCCCAGTTGAAGACTTATATTCCGTGCTCGAGCAGATTCTCGCGTTAAATAATGTTGCTGTTGTAAAAAGTGGGAACTTTTATCGTTTTCTACAAGCACCTGATGCCGCAAAGAAACCGTTAAGTATTCATTATGGCAATGATCCTAATATCCCTGACAAGGAGCGGATGATCATACAGATCGTGCCTCTACGATACATCTCGGTCGAGTCCATGAAAAAAATTATCAGTCCGTTGTTGACGACCAATGCAAGTTTCATAGAAATACCCGAGACTAATAATCTGATGATGATAGAAATGGCCTACAACGTGAAACGTATCATCAAAGTTGTACAGGCCTTGGATATTGACAAGCTAGCTTCATCAGATATTCAGCTTTATAAACTACGAAATGCTGATTCGGAAACGATGGTCAAGGAACTTGAGGAAATTTTTACATCCATGGGATATAAAGAAGCTCTTGGCGATTCACTCTCTTTCCTTTCACTCACCCGTCTCAATTCCGTCTTGGTTGTAAATGCTTTTGATAAAATTTTACCGACAATAGAGTTTTGGGTGAACCGACTCGACCAACCTGTTTCCGAAGGAGAGGTAAGTACCTTTGTCTACTATGTTCAAAATGGCGATGCTTCAGCTTTGTCCGGCTTGCTGAATGATATTTTCACTGGAGAAGGCACGTCGGATACAGGGAATACTTCTTCCACTCTGAAAACCAATACGGCAAAGGCAAATATATCAGGAGCAACAACTCCCGCATCAACCAGTGAACCCCGCCCAAATCTTGAGCTAACTGGCGGCATCAGTGATGACATTGAGGGGAAAATTACTATCATCCCCGATCCAGACACCAATTCTCTGATAATTCGGACGAGTCCCAGAAACTACCCCGCTATTTTGTCACTTATCAACAAACTTGATCTATTTCCACAGCAGGTATTAATTGAAGTGCTCATTGTTGATCTTTCCGTGGATGAGACAACGAAAATTGGCGTTGATTGGGCAGCGAAAGGTACCGCCGGGTCTACCACCGTGCAAGGAGGTGCAAATCAAGCTACTACCACAGGTACCCTCGGCGATTCCATCGGCACAGCCACCGCTTCATTCCTACAAGGTGGAAGCTTCATTATTGGCGACCCTGAAAAAGTCATTGCCCAGTTGCAAATTTTTGCATCCGACTCGAAAGCTAACATACTTGCGAACCCCATACTTGTGACAGCTGACAATAAAGCAGCAAACATATCTATTACCGATGAAATTCCTATAGTGCAGGAGGCATCAACACCATCTGGTGGTGGCGCGGTTGTTACCAGTTCCGTAGAGTACCGTAGCGTTGGAATCAAACTAAATATTACACCAAATATCAACTCCGATAACTACGTCAATCTGAAAATCCAACAGGAAATTTCCAGCCGCGGTGTTGATGTAGGAAATCAGCCTTCTTTCAACACCCGCGAGGTCAATACCGAAGTGACCTTGAAAGATAATCAGGTTCTTATAATGGGTGGATTAATGCGAACTGACTCAACGGATACAATTTCTGGTGTACCCTTCCTAAAAGATCTGCCTCTTGTTGGAAAATTGTTTGGTTCAGAATCGACCACTCTCAAAAAAACCGAGTTGATGATTTTCATTACCCCACATGTAATTTCTAACAAGGAAGACTCACAATTTGTGACCCGTCAATTCAAAAATCGGTTGCGCGGACTGAAAAAAAGAAGTCGTTCCTAAAGGGAACCTGGACTCTTGTTTTATTGAAAAAATCAAAACCCTACGGTTCATAAAATAATGGCACTGGGGGAGTTTTTTAGTAATTTATTAAAGCTAATTTTATTCTCATTTTCCCCTCCTAAAAATCCCATAAATGGCTTGAATTCATGACCGATCTAAAGCATTATATATATAATATAATCGTGTTCGCCCCTCAATGGCATAACAGGATAAGCTCATCCGCAAAAACTCAATAAAACAAACGTATCCGCCAGAATGAATATGACTAAATCCAAATTTGTTAATAGTTTAGAGTTGATCGGTGATACTCCTTTAGTTAAACTAAATAGCGTTGTCCCAAAAAACGGTGCCAATATTTTTGCAAAAATGGAGTTTTTCAATCCAGGAGGCAGCGTAAAAGACCGTATCGCTCTAGCTATGATAGAAGATGCTGAAAAAAAGGGCTTTTTGAAGCCGGGTTCAACAATAATTGAGCCTACTAGTGGAAATACTGGTATCGGCCTTGCCCTAGTAGGTGCGGTTAAGGGCTACAATGTTGTATTGGTCATGTCCGAGAACATGAGCGCTGATAGAAGAATGATTCTGGAAAGTTTTGGGGCTAAAACAGAGCTAAGTCGAGCTGAGTTTGGTATGGAAGGAACGATTGAAAAAGCTGAAGAGATATTGGCAAAAAATCCAGATTTTTTCATGCCGCAACAGTTTAATAACCCGGCTAATCCGGAAGTCCACAGGAAAACAACCGCGCCAGAAATAATTGCGGCAATGAATGGAGAACCAATTGATAGTTTTGTTGCAGGAATTGGAACAGGTGGAACTATAACAGGTGTAGGAGAAGTATTAAAACAGCATTATGGGGAAGTCAAAATAGTAGGAGTAGAACCTGCCACCTCGGCGGTTCTATCAGGAAAACCAGCTGGCCCCCACAAAATCCAGGGAATTGGAGCCGGCTTTAAACCAAATGTCCTGAACTTTGAACTATTAGATCGAATTTTACCCGTTTCTGATGAGGACGCCTTTCGATTTGCAAAGAGACTTGGTAAAGAAGAGGGCTTTATTGTTGGTAGTTCTTCTGGAGCTGCATGTTTTGCAGCCAATGAAGTAGCCAAAGAATTAGGACCTAAAAAAAATGTGGTTGTGGTTTTACCTTGCAGGCGAGCTCTTTTTGAAGCTTAACCTAGAAATTTTAGATATAAAAAGTTACTACTAAAATACCTCTAATTATAATTATTATTTTTCTGCAATAAACTAAGGAAATGCTTGAATGGGTTATGTGAAAGGTTTGATCTGCAAAGAATGCAAGAAAGAATACCCTAAAGAACCAATTCATGTGTGTGAGTATTGCTTTGGTCCTCTTGAATGTAATTACGACTATGAAGAAATAAAAAAGGTAGTCAGCAAAAAATCTATCGAAGCTGGTCCTCCAACAATGTGGCGCTATAAAGACCTACTTCCCATTGATGAAAATCCAAAAGTGGGTCTGAATACTGGCTTCACCCCATTAGTGCGAGCAAAAAATCTGGGTAAAGCCCTGGGAATAAACAATCTTTATATAAAAAATGACAGTGTCAATCATCCTACATTTTCCTTCAAAGACCGGGTGGTCGCAGTAGCGGTTTCAAAAGCTATCGAGTTTGGATTCGACACCATCTCCTGCGCTTCAACGGGAAATCTGGCAAACTCGGTTGCCGCACACGCTGCAGAGGCGGGATTAAAAAGCGTGATTTTTATTCCTGATGGATTGGAAGCAGGAAAAATTCTAGGCACATTAATTTATGGAACGCAGTTGATAGCGGTTAAGGGGAGTTACGATGATGTCAACCGTTTATGCAGTGAAATTGCCGTCAACCATAAATGGGCTTTTGTAAATATTAATATTCGTCCCTATTATGGAGATGGTTCCAAATCATACGGTTATGAAATTGCCGAACAATTGGGGTGGAAAACTCCAGACAATGTTGTTGTTCCCGTTGCTGGCAGTTCGCTGATCACAAAAATATGGAAAGCATTTCACGAATTCGAAATGCTTGGACTGATCGACAAGGTACAGAGTAAAATTTTTGCGGCACAGGCCACCGGGTGTTCACCCGTTACGACTGCAATCAAAAATGGCAGTGAAAACATTACTCCTGTAAAACCCAATACCATTGCCAAGTCAATCGCAATTGGCAATCCCGCTGATGGCTATTATGGAATTAAAACGGCCAACACAAGTGGCGGCTACGGCGAAGATATTAATGATGAAGAGATAGTCAAGTCGATGAAGCTGCTTGCAGAAACAGAAGGCATATTTACAGAAACCGCTGGCGGCGTGACGGTAGGGGTTACCAAAAAATTAGTCAAACAAGGACGCATTAAACCCGATGAGACTACAGTAATATGTATCACCGGGAATGGACTTAAAACCCAGGAAGCCCTGGACGGCTGTTTTGATGCTCCGACTGTGATAGAACCTAAAGTAAATAATTTTGAAGATTTTTTTGCAAACAGTTTAACGGTTTAAAAGGAGTAAAGAATGGCTGTAAAAGTAAGAGTACCCACCCCATTGATGAAATTGACCGACAACAAAAGTGAAGTAACTGCTGACGGTTCCAACATCACTGAAATTCTCAACAACCTTGAGTCACAATTTGCAGGCATTAAAGAAAGGATCTGTGAAGAAAATGGCTCTCCAAGAAGGTTCATCAATATTTATCTCAACGAAGACGATATCCGTTTTCTTGATGGAGAAAAAACTGCTGTAAAAGACGGTGATGAAATTTCAATTATTCCTGCTATCGCGGGTGGAACTAACTGATGTTCGACTTTTCCGATGAGCAGGTTGAACGATACAGCCGCCATATCATCCTCCCCGAAGTAGGAGGCGAAGGCCAGAGTAAACTTCTAGAGTCCAAGGTACTACTTGTTGGTGCCGGTGGGCTAGGCTCGCCCGCTGCTTACTATCTTGCCGCAGCGGGAATCGGCAATATGGGCATCATCGATTTTGATACGGTTGATCTTAGTAACCTGCAAAGACAGATCATCCATAACACCGAGCGCATAGGCATGCTCAAAACTGAGTCTGCAAAGAAAACCATTGAAGCCCTAAATCCCGATGTCAATGTCACTGTATTCAATGAAAAAGTAACTTCAGAAAATATCATGCGCCTGTTTGAAGGCTATGACTACATATTGGATGGCACCGATAATTTTGCCACACGTTACCTCATCAATGATGCTTGTGTATTGACCAGAAAAACCAATATTCATGGCAGTATTTACCGGTTTGAAGGTCAGGTAACAGTATTCAAACCAAATGATGGCCCCTGTTATCGCTGTTTATACCCTGAACCACCACCCCCTGGCCTTGTGCCCAATTGTCAAGAAGGCGGTGTACTTGGTGTTTTAGCAGGCATCATTGGCAACCTGCAAGTTGTTGAAACTTTGAAGCTCATTTTAGGTCAAGGAGAAACACTGGTTGGGTCTTTGCTCTTATACGACGCGTTAAAGACCGAATTTAGAAAATTAAAACTTAAAAGAGATCCAAAATGTCCTATCTGTAGCGATAAACCCACGATCACCGAACTGATCGATTACGAAGAGTTCTGTGGACTGTCGCGCTGATAAAAACTTTTAAACTCACCCATTGTCTCAGTAAAATGTTCAGGACAATGGGTTAAATTTTTTCTGAAATAATTATATGTCATCAAAACCACTGGGCTTTCCAATTCCCTTTGAGGTGCAGGCTCCTACTTGCCCAGTTATTACCGATAATTCGGTATTAGACGCCATTGGAAATACCCCTTTAATTCGCATTCATAACGTCGGCAAAGAATATAAGAATGTTGATATTTATGCCAAGGCCGAATGGAAGAATGCTGGTGGCTCAGTGAAATCGCGTCCCGCCCTCAAAATGATCGAGGACGGAGAAAAATCCGGAAAGCTGACCAAAGATAAAATTATCCTCGACTCCACATCTGGCAACACCGGTATCTCCTACGCACTAATAGGAAAAGTCAAAGGCTATAAAGTCAAACTCGTCATGCCAGCCAACGTCTGCAAAGAAAGAAAAGGTCTGATGGCTGAATTTTATGGTGCCGAAATCGTCACGTCCAGCCCATTTGAAGGTTCCGATGGTGCGATCATACTCGCCCGTGAGATTTATGAAAAAAATCCCGATAAGTATTTCATGCCAGACCAATATAACAACGATTCCAACTGGAAAGCCCATTACGAAACCACTGCTCAGGAAATCTGGAAACAAACAAATAATCGTGTCACCCATTTTCTTGCTGGAATCGGAACAGGCGGAACAATTATGGGAACCAGCCGCGGCCTACGTGACCTCAACCCCGATATTAAATGCTACGCCGTTGAACCGGCAGAATCTTTACATGGACTCGAAGGACTTAAGCATATGGAATCATCCATCGTTCCCGGAATTTATAAGGAAGAAGAGCTAGAGGGCAAAATCAGTGTCCCAACTGAAGAAGCATACGACATGGTGGAGACACTGGAAAAGCAAGAAGGCATCCTTGTCGGCCATTCATCCGCAGGGGCTTTGGTGGGCGTTCTCAAACTTGCGGCAACAATCGAAAGTGGAGTGATTGTTACCGTGTTCCCCGATAGCTGCGAAAGATGCTACGTCAATTTTGGACAGTTCAAAAATACAGCCAAAACAAACCTACCCATATAAAACCCAAAACTATCTACCCCGCATCTATGAGCCGCTTCCAAAAACATATTTTCATCTGCATTAACGAAAGAAAAGGCGATGACAAAAGAGGTTGTTGCTCATCACTAGGTTCGCTTGACCTCCTTGACCACATGAAAGGCCGCGTTCACGAATTAGGGTTAAAGAAAAAGATTCGTGTAAATAAGGCCGGCTGCCTCGATGCCTGCGCTCAAGGACCCACTCTGGTCATATATCCCGATGGTGTATGGTACGCTCCACGCACTAAGGAAGATATGGACGAAATTCTAACAGAACATCTCCAAAACGATCGGCCCGTAGAACGACTGGTCATACCATTCAAGTAGAAACAATTTACCTTTCCACTCTGGACTGTTCTAAACTTATCTGCGATTGGCAGAGCTTGTAGAAAATCCCTTTTTGTTGCAGAAGTTCTTTACGCTTGCCAAACTCAACGACTTCTCCTTTTCTTAAAACCATAACTTTATCAACATGCATTAATGTCGATAACCGATGTGCAATTATGATGCTCGTTCTTCCGCGTGTCATTTCTTTAATTCCATTCTGAATTTGACGCTCCGTTTCCAAATCAACATTTGAAGTTGCTTCATCAAGTACCAGTATTTTTGGTTCGGATGCAAGGGCTCTGGCGAAAGACAACAACTGCCTTTGCCCTGATGAGATATCGCCTTTATTCAACTCCTGTTCATATTTGAATGGCAGATTGCTGATGAAATTGTGCGAGCTTACCGCATGGGAAATAGACTCTATCTCCTCTTGTCCCATTTGCGGGTTTCCCAAGCGAATATTATCCAGAATACTCCCCGAAAATAAAAACACATCTTGCTGGACCAAGGCAATTTGCCTTCGTAAATCATATTTATTGATATCCTTTAAAGAACGGCCATCAAAAAGGATATCGCCTTTTGCAATCTCATAAAACTGACAAAGGGCGTTAATGATAGTGGACTTCCCGGATCCAGTAGCACCGACAATCGCAAGACTTTCGCCCGCTTCTAAAGAAAAAGATAAATCCTTCAAAATAAACCGCTCTTCTTTATAAGCAAACCAAACATTCTTAAACTCCATAGCACCCTGTAATTTGAAATCATTTTTTGACGGAACGGATTCAGGTATTTGTTCCGGAGTATCGAGCAATTCAAAAATACGTTCAGAAGATGCCATAGCAGTTTGTATGATATTAAATTTTTCAGCAAGATCACGGATCGGTTCAAAAAACTTTTGCAAATACTGGATAAATGCGACCAGAATACCCAATTGAATCTCATCCTGAACAAACCTTCCTCCGCCATACCAAAAAACCATAGCGATTGCCAGGGAACTGAAAAAATCAATAGACGGCATGTAAAAAGCATTGTATTGAACGGTTCGAAGATCCTCTTTCAACCGCTCTCCATTGATAGACGAAAATTTTTCATAGTTTTTAGTTTCACGATTGAAGCACTGAACTGTATCAACTCCAGAAATATTTTCTTCTAAATAAGAATTGAGCTCTGAAACATGAATACGGTTTTTTCTTAGTGCGTCCCGTGCCCGAACTCGATACATCCTTGTTGCAATCGCCAAAAATGGAAAAACAATACAAACAACCAGAGTGAGCCTCCAATCGAGATAAAACATGACGCAGAAAATCCCAAAAAGCGTAAATAAATCGCTAAAAACAAGGATAAGCCCTGAAGTCAGCATTTCATTCAGAACTTCCACATCGTTCACCACACGAGTAATCATTCTTCCAATCGGGTTTCTGTCAAAATAGGAAAAGGACATTTTGTGGAGATGGGCAAACACCTTTGACCGGAGATCGAACATGACCCTCTGACCAATGATCTGCATAAGATAAGTCTGACAAAACTGGAATATGAAAGAAAAAATCAATACAACCAAATACACTGCGGCAATGACATCCAAGCCCTTCATATCATCTGTTTTTATATGATCATCAATAACAACTTTAGTTAGGTAGGGGCCGGCAAGGTTCAAAACAGAAACTGCTAAAAGGAGTAAGATTGCAAGAGCCACCAGATTCGAATAGGGTTTTAAATGAATAAGAACCCTTTTAAACAAAACCCAATCTTTATATCTGTGGTTTTCGCTATGGGGCATTAAAGAATGATCTCCATTTCTCTAGCTAACTCCTGGCTCTGAAATAAGTTTGCATAAATCCCACCCGACTTCACGAGTTTAGAGTGGTTTCCCTGTTCAACAATACTTCCACCTTCCATAACAATTATATTATCAGCATTCAAAATCGTAGAAAGCCGGTGAGAAATAATTATCTTTGTCGTATCTTTGAAGTGCGTTTTCAAATTGAACAATAACTTTTCTTCCATTTCAGAATCCAGATTAGAAAACGAATCATCAAGAATCAATAATGGTGGTTTCTTAAATAAAGCGCGAGCCAGGGCTATTCTTTGTTTCTGTCCTCCAGACAAGGTGACCCCTTTTTCTCCGATCATCGTCTCCAAATGATCAGGGAAGCTCTCCAAGTCAGAAGTCATTCCGGAAATTTCAACAATTTCCTCAATCTCCGAATCGGACACATTTCCTCTTCCCAACGCAATGTTATTCCGAATGGATGTTGAGAAAAGAAAAGGTTCTTGACTCACATATCCGATATAATCTCGCAAACCTTTTAATGGCATTTCCTGAATTGATTTTCCATCGATCCAGATATCACCCGAGGAAGGATCATAAAACCGCAGTAAGATTCTTGCTAAAGTTGTTTTACCCGATCCAATTACACCAACAATACCGAGGGTTTGTCCGCTGGGTATTGTAAGGTCAATTTCTTTTAAGGCCTCTTGGGTTTCACTTGAATATTTAAATCGAATCCCCGAGATTTTAAGATCACCTTTACTGGCAGAGCTATAATTCTCTCCCTTATCTAAAACTGAAGATCTTGCTAAAAAAACCTCATTGACTCGCGCCATGCCAACAAGTCCTTTCTGAGTCAGATTGAAGACATAACCTATTCCCATCATAGGCCATGACAAAAGCATCAGATATCCATTGAAGGCAACAAACGAGCCCAAAGTAATCTCATCGGCGATCACCGCTCTACCTCCCATCCACAAAGAGATCATGCCCGCAACCCCAATCGCAAAAACCATGGTCGGGGTAAATACTCCGAACACCTGAGTAACCCGGAGATTTTTTTTAATGTACTCCTGATTTAATTTATTAAACTTATCCTTCTCATTTTCTTCCTGCACAAACGCATGCAACACTCGAATACCGGAAAGGTTCTCCTGTACATGTTCAGTAATTTTAGACAAATGTTCTTGAACGGCTTCATGTCTTTTCCCAATTTCTTTGACAAAAGAAAAGAACAATACTGAAACGATCGGCAGGGGAATGAATACTTTAAGAGTCAATTCAGCATTGATCCAGAACATCATACTCACGGCCATAACAATAACGAAAACCGCATCAATCAGAATCAAAACACCCACACCAAAAAACTCACGAACCGCTCTTAAATCATTTGTAGCACGGGACATAAGATCCCCTGTCTTTTGTTTTTGGTACCACATTCTATCCAGACTGAGCAGATGACTGAAAAGGTCATTTAAAATATCAAACTCAATCTTTCGGGAAAGTCCAAACATATATTTACGCCACCCATAACGCCCCACCACCAATACCAATGAAATCAAAAACAGAAAGAGAACATACTTTAACAGTTCTTCGGTTGAAGGTTTTTGCGGAAGAATATCAACGAATTCTTTTATCAACCACGGAACCATCAACGTCATGCAATCTGCAACAATCAAAGCAACAATACCAAGCAGAAATTCTCTGTAGTATTTCCGAACATATGGAAAAAATGATTTCAGCTTATTCAAGCACCGCTCCTGAAGTTAAATATAATTGGATTTTTATGTTTTCAACTAACTTAGGCAAAATAGAAGAACCAACAACGAGTTAATTAAAAATTTAATTTTTAGGAAGGGATATTACAAAATAATTTTTCACTATTTTCGCCGCGACAAGTTGATTTGCAAACTCACTCGCCTTATTTTTTGATGCAAATTGCCCCACTCTCAGCTTATACCAATGCCCACCCGACCTTTGTTTTGACTTAACGATATACAAACCTTTAACCCCTTTTCCTTTCAACCTTATCACCAGTTTATTGGCCTGCGTCGCAGATATCACTGCCGCAATTTGCACTGTATAAACCCGGTTATCTTCTTTTCCTTTGGAAGAACCCATTGCAGTAAAAGATCCCTTCTGAGAAACAAAATCTTCCTGTCCTTTAATTGGAAACCATATCTCCTTAACCCCTAGCACAATAAGGATAAACACTAAAGTAATTGCAAAACTACCAAATTTAATTTTCAAAGAAAGTGTGCCAAACAAATAAGCACTATCCAAAGCTCGAAACAGCACCCATTTCCCAATATTTTTTATAACCCTTCCGAGCCATTCCAGTCCACCCCACAACAGGGAAACTTTAGATGCAACCAGTCCCATTTCAACTTTCAAATGTTTCAGGTCACGCAAATCCTCTTTTCTGAACAGTTTTATTTTTTGCAACTTATATGAAATTCGGGTTTCATCAGACTTCGTTTTCAACTCAGTCTGTTCAACTTCGGGTAATTGATAAAATATTTCTTCGCATTTACTATGCAAACCTGGTGATACCCCCATAAGGTTTCCATCACAAAATGATTGCGCCAAAATAGTTTTCAACTGATCTTCTTCAGGGAGAGAGAACTTCAGAACGTGGACATAGAATTTCAAGGCCAGTACATCCGTCCGTTGATATGTCAAATAAATAGGCAGTACAAACCTGACAATCTCATCAGAAAGATCACTCCCCTCTTCTAGAGCGCTCAAAAAAAGTGATTCTGTTTGGCCCGTCCATTGCCGGGCTTTTAAAAATAATCCTGCCAAATAGGATGTGAGGACAGGATCATGCTTTTCTTCATTCTGAAACATAATGAGCAGTAAGTCCATTTCCTGTGGATTCAGCTCCTGCCCTCTATTCAAGATGGATAGGAGAGGTTTTCTAAAACGCGAGTTTTGTGGACTTTGAATAAATGCCTGCACATAGACATTTAATGCCTTTGGTGTTTCTTCTCCTATAGAAAGAAGGTAATCCGCAAATTGCAAGACACTTAAATTTCGATAGCGTTTTCCAGTAGCGGGTAAAAAATAAGAGGAGTAAGTGAATTCAATCAGACTTTCAAACTGGATTTTTATATTTTCAACTACTGATTTCGGGGAAACATTTTTTAAACCATGGAGTGAATTATAGAATCTTTGTTCGCCCAGCATGCCGTAGCCAACAAAACCGAAAAACAGGCAAACCAGAAAAATTGACCACTGGATGGCTAAATCATCAAACATGACACTCGGCAGAGCCACTTCATGGAGAAAATAAAGAGCCGGAAACTCAGCCCCAAAAACCAGAAAGAACGATACTGTCAACCTAGCCAAATAAAATTTAATAGTCTGCAACAACATATTTATTTAGGGATTTGATGGGGGTTCAATAGATTCTATTTCTAGAGGAATTTCGGTCTCACTTTCCAATTCCGTATCTACAATAGGCAAAGGGGAAAGATCCACATCCTCTTTTACCGCTACCTGAATTTTTTCAAGAGAAAACTCACCGGGCAAACGTCCCGTTTCTACATCGACCGTGACAAATTTAATATTCTCCGGAACGGGAAACTTTACCCTGGTTTTCCCTGCAAGAGCTTTTTGCATAAAATGCACCCAGATAGGTGCTGCTGCACTCGCCCCAGTCAAACCTTTGCCCGATTTAGTTATCATCGAAGAGTTATCATCGAACCCCACCCAAACCGATGTAGAGATATCTTTTGTAAATCCATTAAACCAAGCATCTTTAAAATCATTCGTGGTACCCGTTTTTCCTGCCGCCGGATGCTTGAACCCCATCCTTCGGATGATCCTCCCCGTCCCTCTTTCGACAACCCCCTGCATCATATCCAATAGCGGGTAAAGCGTGTCAGGTGAGAACTGTTGCACCCCTTGATAGAAATGTTCATATAGGCGGTTACCCTGAAAATCTTCTATTTGTTGAATCAAATAAGGCTCATTATAGATTCCAAGATTAGCGATCACACTGTATGCCGATGCGATTTCAAGAGGCGCAATCCCCGACGTGCCTAAAGCAAGAGAAAGATTTTTCCCCAAGGGGCTTTTAATACCAAATTTTCGTGCAGTGCGAATGACCTTTTCCGGTCCTACTTGTTCCATGAGCTTAGCGGATACAACGTTGATGGATTTCAACAGAGCTTTTTTAAGTACAATACTTCCAGCAAATTCTTTATCAAAATTCTGCGGCTCCCAAGATTTTGATCCGGGAATTTCTATTGTGATAGACTCATCAATAACAACAGTTGCTGGTGAAATGCCCAAGGTTTCCATAGCTGTGAAATAAACGAAGGGCTTAAAAGAAGAGCCCGGAAGTCGGTTATTTGAAACAGCTCGATTAAACTGACTATGGGAATAATTTCTCCCTCCCAATAAAGCTTTGACCGCTCCGCTTTTATTTTCAATAGCTACTAGAGCCACTTGAAGCTTCTCTGACCCAGATTCTTTTTTCACTTTTCCTTTTAAAGCTTCCAGATGATTGCGGGCGCCACGCAAAGCAAACTGCTGGTATCGCGTATCCAATGTGGTAAAAATCTTCAATCCACCAAAATGAACAAATTCTTTTCCATAATCTTTTTCAAGTTTCACTAACACTTCATTCACAAAATAAAGATTAGGGTTGGATTCAATTTTGGGGTTCGCCAGATCAAGTATAGAGTTTAGCGCTTCATCCTTATCGCTATTTGAGATTAGCTTCTCCGAGACCATTCGCCTCAATACATAATCCGTTCGCTTCATCGCTCTTTCATAATGGACAAATGGATTAGCATTATTAGGAGAGTTGGGCAGTCCTGCTAGCATGGCTGCCTGTAAAAGAGTTAGCTCTCGTGCTCTTCTTTTAAAATAGATCTGGGCAGCTTCTTCTACCCCATATGCCCCACTGCCAAAGTAAATTTGATTACCATAGGCCTCCAGAATTTGCTCTTTGCTAAAAGTCACTTCCAATTGGAACGCAATCAACAACTCCTTAATTTTCCTTATCCAATTACGCTCAAAGGAAAAAAATAAATTTTTAGACAACTGCTGGGTTATAGTGCTGCCTCCCTGGGCAATCCTCTTAGATCGCAAGTTAGTTAGCAATGCCCTAATAAGGCCTCGATGATCTATTCCGCTATGTTTATAAAATCGCGAATCTTCAACGGCTATTATTGCTTTGAAAAAATTAGGTGAGATATCCTCGAAACCTACAGGATGCCTTTCCCCCAGAACCTTAATGAGTTCACCATCAGCAGAATATATCTCAGTAGGCAAACTTAAGTTGATGTGCTCCAGGCTTTGCGGAAGCTGTGGCAGATCTTTATTCAACCAGACATAAAGACCCCCAACGGTTAAAAACGAAGTAAGAATCAAGGTGACGATTAGCAGATTCACAAATTGCAGAAAACGGCCGATCAAGGAATTACCTCAAACGAAGGTTGTACTGCAGCCAGACCCAAAACATCGGACCTGTCAATTTGAGACATGATGTTATTAGCCAATTCCAAAGCGACTGGTATGAATAGAACACCCGTGTAGTAATCCGTATCGTATTCAATTCCAAATACAAGATGCTGCTCCTCTCCTGTCACAATATCAGCAATTCCGACCCGGGAGATATGATAGTTTTTTTCTAAAAACCAGCGCGGTTCAGGAAAAACTGCCTTTTGAGTGACCGAGTCCAAACTTTTTAATACCGGTAATACTTCATCAATTCTAAAAATACGATTTTGCTTAAAATCGGATTCTTCAAGTGTCCCGCGTTTTATGGAACGAGTGGCGTGGACTTCCGATATCGTATCAATGGATAAGAATATTTCATGGACTGGGATGTTTTGGGGACCAAGGAACTGAAGGGTTACCCAAGGGCCGAATCGTTTTAAAAAAACCTGTTCCCAGTTATTCCCAGAATCGAGGTTTATCAAATCATACGGAGAAATGATTTGTTCTGATCCCAGGCCAGGGAAATCAAAATAAAGGTGAAGGAATTTCTCGCGCGTTACCACCAAAGGAAAACCTGGAGAAACATTTTCAAACAGCTGTTTGAGAGAAGAAATACCCGAGGCATTTTCTTCCTGAATATCCAGGGAAGAACGGATGGATTGAATTTGGGCTTGTGCGATGAGGGACTGCCTATCTCGCTCCCACATTCGACCTAATTGGGGCCGCTTGTGATTTTGCCACTTTAAGTAATGACCAACACTTTTTTCAAACAGATTGGCATAAAACTCAAGGATAATAAAAGCGGAAAGAATGACCAGCCCTGCAACACTGTGCCACGACCTTCTGACACCAGCAAATTTCACAAATTTTTATCTCACGGTGATTTTATTAATAGCTCGGGTTATTATTTTAAGCTTGTCTATCTTTTCTTGCAAAGCTTTTTTATCCAGCTTTTTCCTACCCGGCTTTCTTTTAGTTATCGGCTTCCAAGGGTTTTTTATTTCAATTTTCACTTTTGGGGTTACCTTTTTTTCCCCTTTACCTGCCCTATCTGAAAGTCGGCTGACCACTCGTCCCGCTTCAACAATCTGACCTATCGAGTCCATACAATCTTTTTTTAGACGCGGCGGCATTTTTCGGAACAAGGTCAGAATGCGTTTTTCGGTATCATCAATTGTCATTAACTCCTGACAATCCGGGTCTTTAAAATTCACCTGACCGACTTTAAAGTCGATCGATTCCACCTGAACAGTCTCTCCTCTATTTATTTTTTCAAGAGGAGCAATATCATTAGGTTCAATAGCGGTCGTCAACAACTGCTCCAATGAGATGTTACCCAAGCGAGCAATTTTTACCATTACTGAAACGGGTGCATCTCTCTCCCCAGCTTCGTACCGCACAAAAGTCCGGAATCCAACCTTTAAAATCTCTGACATCACAGATTGGGTACAGCCTAACTCTTTGCGAATGGTCTTTAGGTTTTTGGCTAAAACTGACATAGTTTCTCTAAACTTTAAGCATTTTTTACGCTTAATTATAGTTTAATACCTGATATAGCTTATTTCAACATAACTTTACACATTCCAGAAGCTGAATAATTACCCCAAAGTATTTGTTAAAAAGAACTAGATAGGGATAGGCAGAACTTATTAAAATATTAAAAAAGTCAAAAAACATAACTTCTTTATCGATTACGTCAAAAAAAAAGGTTTTCAGAACTCTTTAAAAAACTATAAACCTTTATAAAAAAAGGCATTCTCATAATCTCCCCGATAAAAATGAAAAATGGCATAGGTTTTGCTAATTAAAAACTAAACCATTAATTTTTTTACAAAACCTAGGGAGTTTCCAGACATGGATTCATTTTTTGAAAAGGAATATGAAAACTTAAACGATGCCATCTTAAAGGCTATTGTTTCTTCTAAAGAAGTACAAAAAATACTTGTAAAGCTTAAGGAGCAAGAAGAGATCGACAATATGGCAGTTTTAAACCTTTTCCTCAGCCTGGATGAGTTGTACGAAATGATTTCCGAAAAGGACAATAATTCCATCTCATATAAACTAGAGCCTGTGGAATCGAAACAATCTTCGAGTAAAGAAACCAGAAAAGAAATTCCCTCACCTCTCAAAAGTGGAAATATTATCGATGGAAAAACATTGACCTTAAACGAGACGCTTTTTGAGAATTTCTATCAAGGGAGATTTAACGAGGATACCTGGGTAATGAAGGCGCGCATCCGGCTATAATTTTTTATCGCCGGAAATATTGAACTAATTTTTGAATATTTTGGAATCGCAAGAGATATATTTTATCTGTTTTAATGGAACAACGAAAATTTCATCGGCAGTGGTAACTTCAAACAACTCCAAGTCATCACTGAAACCATGCTTTTCCGTTGTTTCCAATACAAGTTCCTGCCCATCAACAAATACAATTTTTAATCTGTACTGCATTTCTATGCCCTTTCTATGAAATGGGGCCACCTGAATGCCCCCCGTTCCGCTCTATAATAAATCAATTAGGATGAGGCACACTCTCAAATTTTTTCGACAAAGGATTATTAAGATAATCCTCAACGTAGTTCTTCAAGTATCCCTTTTCATACAGTTTTTTATTTGAAAGTGCCGAGTTTATCTTGTGAAGCACTTTAAAACGAACTCTTGGAAACTGCTCTTTAAATTCATCAAATGACTTTCCGGAAATATCTCTCTCATCATTTGAGGACTTTTCCATTATAACCTGAGGCAAGTGAATCACTCTCTGATTGGTAATCCTCTTCGCCACATCATCAAAAGTAAGCAGGGTTGTGCAATTCGAATCCCCTCCCAAGGTGTCATTAGGAACATACAGAAAACGTGCGCGCCCTCGTCTAAACAAGGTTAAAATTCTATGGACGTTTCCTGCCATAACAATCCAGTCCTTTTTCTCCAGCTCACAGGCATCAAAGGTTTTGATAATTTTATTCCTGTTTAAAAAAGCGGTGATGTCTGACTCGGTGTGAATCATTTGCACATTTGGCAAATTCATATCATAAATTCTCCGGGCTTCATCAGGCAAAAACCTTTTCCCTTGTCGCATCACTTTAGTTGTATCAGCATCGATATATTTCAAGGGAGTAAGACACCCCATCCAAAGCAAACAGTCTTTATTGATATCTGAAATTTTCTTTGCATCCTGAGCCATAGACCCGGGACCAAAGGAGTAAAAATTGGCAGAGGTCACAGCTGGCCCATCCAGAACTGCCAGCACCTGTTTGACTGAAGGCCCTTTAGGCATTAATTGTTCCCGGTAAGAACCCAGGGTAATTACCGACAATTCGAAATTGATACGGCCGGGGTATTTTTCAGCAAGTCGATTGATCCTCGATGGGTCAAAATAGCCCACCGAAAACATGGTGATTTTCTTATCCGTTTTCGCCAGAAACTCTTCAATCCAATCCATCGCTTTCGGGTGAAGAGCAAGGTCTGTCCATTCCATGTACTCATTGCCACCCAGGATCCAAGATTCCGATTCACGGGTCGGAAAGGCTTGGATTTCTTTGAATATAAATTCCCAATGCTCCTGCGTGGTCAAGGGAGTCTCAAAAGTCTTGCGGTAGCTATGATCCATCTCATAGCAAAAGGTACATTTTACAGGACAGGTTTTTCCGAGACTCAGGGGAATTTTTCTATCCTTTATTTCTTTTCGAAAAACACTATATAGAAACTCCTGGTCTTTGATCGACATATCTCTACCAGTCCTTAAAGGCGTTCGTCAATGAATCATCAATGGGCACTTCTTGTTTTTGATCTTCATCCAAGCCATGAATCATTTCATTAAGATGTACCGCCGCACAACCCATATAGGCAATGCTTTCCTGCTGCAGCTTAAAGTTCCCCCCTTTTAGCTTTGTCTCAAGCTCACTTATATGCTTTTCATCAAAGGGGTGTATCATTGCAGATTTTTTAAAAGCTGCAATGGCCTCTTTAAAGTTTTTACCTTCATGCTCGTTTATACCTGTTCTCAGACTATCCTGAGCATCTCGTACTTCATCAACTGTTATAGGGTATTTTTCTGTCATTTCCTTCCTCTCTTTTACTTCACAAACAAAAAGAAAAAGTTTGATCGGGAAAACAAACGGAGCCAAATCCCAGACCAAACCATCACTTTTTAATAATCCTGTCATATTCTTTTAATAATGCTGACTTGCTGTAAATTAAGCGACTATTGTAGCATTCCTAGAACGGGAACTGTCAAGGTATTAGAAAGTTTGCGAGGGGGTTTTCAAAAATAGGAGGGGGAGATGCACAGAAAAAATGCAGACAGAAACACACATAAGTAAGGGCATTCAAAAGGCGGGGAACAATTCCCCGCCATCCAAATGAATTCATCTAAAAATCAGACTGATTAATGCTTTTCCTCAACACCCTCAGGTGCATACTGGTGACCTTCACCATTAAAATTTGACTCCATCGAACAAGAAGACAAAACCAACACCAGCGAAACCCATATAAATGAAACTACCAACTTTTTCATCCAGCCCTCTCCTCTCAAAAAGATTTAATCCCAGACAGAATTATGCTTAGCTGGAATCACCGTATGCTTTTTTACCAATTTTTCCACAATAATTCAATCATTTTTTAAGGGTTACCCCTTACAATAGGAAATCTTGGCCTACAGACAGGCCTAATCTTTATATTACAAGGTGTTCCATTTGTCTAAATCATCAGATATTGATCTGACAGATCTGCAAAATAGCCCCTCTCCTGAATGTAGGGAGTGGCATTTTCTTCCCGAAACCGATTCCACCAACGCCGAAATCATCCGCCACCTTCCAAGTCATCCTTCAGGAGAAGGACTGGTTGTCATAGCAGATTGCCAAACGGGGGGTAAAGGTCGATCGGGGAGAATCTGGCATTCCGCACCTGGAACAGGTATCTATCTCTCGATGTTGATCCAGCCTAAACTCTCTCCAGAGCAATTACCTATCGTCACCTTAATGGCTGGCCTTGCAACTGCCATAGCAGTGAATGAGTTTATCCCTAGTCCCGCGCAATTAAAATGGCCCAATGATCTTTTGCTCAATAATAAAAAAATTGCTGGGGTTCTATGTGAATACCATGCCACAAAAGTTCCTGCGGTAATCATTGGCATCGGCATCAACGTGAACCACACCCAGTTCCCTACTGATATCAAAGATATCGCGACCTCCATCAAACTTGAATCCGGCCTTGAAATAAACCGCACCACATTGATCAAGCAGTTAGTAACACAATTGGATTTTCAGTACAGCGAATTAAAAAGCAATAAAGTCCAGTCTCTCATCGACAATTGGACTCTTCATTCCGACCTGTTCGGGAAATCCATCAGCATCAGCAAGGGGGGTCAAAGCATCACCGGCAAGGCCGTAAGATTAGACAACCTGGGAAGGCTCGTTATACTCAATGAATCGGGGAAAGAAATCGTTCTAGATTCCGGAGAAGTCCGTATTCAGAGGATATAATTATTTTAGCAAGTGGAGCAGGTTACCCGCTGCATAGGCGCGGATGGCCTCTTTTGAGTCTTCCAACATCTTCACCAACAAAGGAAATGCTTCGGGTCCGCCCATCATCCCTACCCCTCTTACAGCAGCAGTACGCACGCGGGAATGAGAATCTTGCAAAGCCGCAGTCAATATCCGTAGCCTTTGTGGGATAGGAGTCTTCCCCAGCACTCGGGCCATAGAACTTCGCACCTTAAAATCTTCATGGCTCAACAACTCATCAAACACCACCTGGCACGAATCTGATCCGATTCGATTAAGGGCTACCGCCGCCGATAGTTTTGTCAATCCGTCTTCATCTGTACATAAGGGAATTAAATCTGCTTCCGCTTCCTTGAGGTTACTCATCGCCATAGCAGCCGCCTGACGAACAGAAGGATTAGTGTGTTTAGCCAACACTTTCAGCTTCGGCAACATATCCAGAGTTGCCTTTCCTTCAAGAGCCTTGAGACTGTAAAAAACCATTTCCGTCTCCGAATGGTCGAACAATTTGACGAGATGCGGCAATACTTCGTTGCTACCTATCTTGCCAAGATATCCAATAGCCTGGTAACGACGGTCAGGAATCGGATGCGTCAATGGGTCCAGCACCTCTTTCATATATTTTTTTTCCCCAAGTTTGACCAGTCCTGTAGAAGCCGCCAGTTTCATAGGCACATCGTAAGATTTTAGATAGCCACGAATTTCTTCCGCCACTTCCGGCCCACCCTCATCCCCCAGCATTTCAACCGCCGCGCTCCTGACCCAGATATCAGGGTCATCTGTAAGTTTGCGAGCCGCTGTAAGAACCACCGTCTGCGAAATATTCTTTAATCCCTGCAAAGCAAATAAACGTGCCGTCGGATAATAATCTTCAAGCCCTTTAGTGAGAAGCGGGACCAGCTTAGAGTCATGAGATTCCCCTGCCGCCCGCAGCACCGCCGCGCGCACAAAAGAATTCTCATTCTTGTAGGTTTCTATTAATAACGTCTGGCAGTCTTCACGGAGTTTTTGTACAACCCCTTCAGTCCCCGAACCGGCTAAGGCATGACCCTGAAAAGCCAAAAAGACAACCACCCATAAATAAATCCATTTTCTCAGCATTATTTTTAATCTATAAAATAGTCACGCCTATGAATAAGTGGCGACAAGGTTCTTATAAACCTCAGCCTCTTCATTTTTACCTCTTTTTGCAAAACCTTGAATCAGAACACCGCTTTTTTCAATCAACATCTCGGTCACCCAACCTCGTTGCACTGAGCTCAGGTCGCCACCGCGCAAAAGTTTTTCCAGAGCATAAACCCGCCATCGATCCATCCCCCAGTATTTGCGCGACAATTGATCTTCATTTCCGCCACGCTTGACGATCAACTTATCGCTCAAAAATTTAAAAGGATAGCGTATCGCAATTCGTAGCCAAAGATCATAATCTTCACAAACTGGCATCGATTCATCAAAAAAACCGACCTCGTCCAACAACGATTTACGCAGCATAACCGAAGAAGGACTGACAATACACAAAGGCAAACATTGCTTAAAAATATCACCAGAATATTTCCGGTGCTTGTTCATCTGATTAACGCGAACCCCATTACGAATCCATATTTCATCGGTATAGACGGCCTGACACTCCGGGTGTTCTTGCATCCATTTGACCTGGGCTTCCAGCTTGCCCTCTACCCATAAATCATCCGAGTCGAGAAAACAAATCAGCGATCCCCGTGCTTCTTCAACCCCTCTGTTTCTAGCATAAGAAACTCCATGGTTCTTCGGCAAATGAATGCCCCGGATATCGGGAAAACTTTGAAGCATCTTTTGCGTACTGTCCGTAGAACCATCATCCACCACGATCAATTCAAAGCCGCTCTGATTGAGAACCGAGTGGAGGGTCTCAGTCAAACAATAGGCTCTGTTGAAGGTTGGAATAATGACTGAAACCAACGGCAGACCTTGATCATTTCTCAATTGATAATATCCGCTAAATTAGGAACTGATACACTAACTCTCAATACTCAAACAAACACGAAAATGTCGTAAGTTCAACGAGAGGCACACCACATCATATCGCAAACCCGCCCAGATGATGGGCCAAATAGCTCTTCAACGTAAGACAGAGTAGCCTCCCTCTGCTTATGCGGCACAAATGCCTTGACAAACCCCTAAATATCTCATAACAATGGGGGCTATTCCAAGGAATAAAAGATTTAAAAATAGGCTGCTAGGCATAAAAATAGATGATGCTACCATCGTCTATTTGAATTCATTTAAAAAGAGTCAAATATGGATTTCAGAGACGTCACACAAGATTTAAAAAGCGACCTCGCCAAGGTTGAAAAATCCATAAACGAAAATTACAAATCCGATGTCCCACTGATACCAGGAATTAGTTCTTACCTGATGAACTGTGGCGGCAAACGGATTCGCCCTATTTTAACGCTTCTAGCGGCAAAGCTTTGTGGTCGCGATGCAGATGCAATGGTCGTCAAACACGGCTGTGTTGTCGAATATATCCATGCCGCTACCCTGTTACACGATGATGTGGTAGATGAAACCACAGTGAGACGTGGCAAAGAGACAGTCAACGCAAAATGGGGTTCCGATGCCAGTATTCTGGTGGGCGACTTCTTGATCTCGCGTGCGATTCTCATTCTCGCAGAAGACTGTGAAAGAAAAATAATTCAGGCCATCACCGAAGCCACAAAATCTCTGGTTGAAGGTGGCATTCTTGAATACGCTGAGGCCCGAAAAATAAAGGTCAATGAAAAGCATATCCTCGATGTTATATACCGGAAAACAGCGTCTATCCTTTCAGTAAGCGCAAGGATAGGAGGGTTGCTCGCCAATGCTACAGAACAACAAGAAACCGCTATCACTTCTTTTGGCGATGATTTCGGCATGGCATTTCAGTTGATGGATGACGCGCTCGACTACGATGCCGACGAAAAGGTTTTAGGGAAACCCACAGGAACCGATTTCAAAGAAGGCCATGTCACACTTCCCCTGCATCACCTCTATCACAATGCAGATCGGAAACTGAAAAAAGAAATCGAAGTATTCATCAAAAATGAAAATATCAACGCTGATGACGTTAAATATATAGTCGGGCATATGCACCAACACAACTCCATAGACTACACGCTCAACCTCGCTCGTTATTACATCGACCGAGCCAAGTCGCATCTACGCAAAGCCGACTTTCCAGAACCGAAATACATTGAATATTTTGATGCTGTTGCCGAATACATCCATAGCCGACACACCGCTCCCAGCTCAACCGCCATTGAAAAATAACAGGCGTGTGCCTGTTTACACTGCATTACTCGTAAAGCAACCGGAACAATAAAGCCCAATACTATTATTTTTCTGTCTTTGCTGGCTGGAGTGATTTTCCTGCAAATACAAAACTAGCTATACTGCCAGTATTAACTAGGAGGTTCTTGTGCACCCTCTCTTAAAACTGGCAAAGCCTGCCCCTGCCCCGACCCATTACCCGACAATCTGAAACAAAACACCGGGACCTTTGTCACCATAAAAAATTAAGGCTCGCTTGGCGGTTGCATCGGCACCATGACACCAAAGTAAAAAACTTGGCAGAAGAAATTATAAGAAACGCCATCCGCGCCGCTAACGACGACCCGCGTTTTGATCCCATCGAGAAAAGAGAACTGCCGTCGCTAATATTTTTCCGTTGATGTACTGACCGAACCGGAAAAATCAGCAATCTAGAAGAACACAATGTCAAACAATTCGGTCTTATAGTCCGTGGGGAAGGAAAACAAGGCGTGGTACTGCCCGATCTCAATAACATCAAATCAACCAACCAGCAATTCAAAATATGCTTAAAAAAAGATAGATTCAAAGATAACGACACTTACGAACTCCTCCACTTTGAAGTGAAACGGTTTAAGTGAACACTGCCTCTTCTCGTCACCAAACGAACCATTGATTTTGCCGTGTTTTTCTCATACAGTCTAACGGAAACGTAGTAAAATTGTTGATCTACGATTCCTAATCACAGATAAAAAATAAACCCGAATCATGATTTCCTCAACACTTAAAAAATGGATCGGCCTCCCCATTACCTGCGAGAATCCCAAGTCGATATTTGTAGGATTAATTGGCGGAGTCGGTGATTTAATTGCGGCAGCCCCCTCGGTAGCGGCTTTAAAAAGGAAATATCCAAAAGCTAAATTAACTTTTGGTGTTGGAGATGGAATATTTTTTAATACCATAAAAAACGATCCCAATATTGATCATTTTGAAACTCCATTTTCCTATAATGTCTGGAAGAAGAGAGGTCATAGAAAGGCCTATCGAGAAAAATATAAAGAGCATGATCTGGTCTTTCTTCTAGATAATGGGAATAGAGACTGGTGGAAGCCCCAAAAACACTTGCTCGACATCTATGCGGAAAAATGTGCGGTTACATTGGAGCAACGCAGACCTTTAATTTATCTCAATGACAAGGACGTTAAAGAAGCTCAAAAGAAACTGAATGAATTGGGAGTATCCAACGACGACAAGCTGATGATTCTTTCACCAGAAACCCGATCTAAAAAAGAAATGAAGGAATGGCCTTATGATCGGTTTATATCCCTCATTGAAAGAATCAATAAAAATTATGATTTTAAAATCATTACCTTTGTTTCTAAGGAAAACCCCTATGATTATGTCGGAACCATTCTTTTAAAAGGATATCCTTTAGGCCCCTCGTCAGCAATGATTCAAAAAGCAAATTTTTACCTTGGGCTTGACAATGGGTTGACACATATGGCTTCCTGCTTCGACGTGAAAATGATTTCCATTCATATCGGGTTCCCCGTGGAATGCTGCGGGCCTCTTTCCCCCTTTGCGACAACAATAGCCCACAAACCTTTCGATCCACCCGATTCCATTTCGGTCGATGAGGTTTACGAAGCGTTGCAACAATCCATTTAAAAGATTAGATGTGAATTTCTTTGTTTTATCATATCTGCATCTACCGCCTAAAATCCGGTACAATATTTTCACATATCTTCTTTTTCGTGTATTTTAGCGGAATTAAATTTG
>DUZG01000016.1 GCA_013349585.1 Nitrospinota bacterium
AACCGAAGAGGGGGGGGGGGGGGCCGTCCGGGGTCTTTTGTTTCTAACGCTTCAAGTAAAAATTTTTCGCGATCGGTAGAATTCATTTCAGATTCTTTGGCTGCATCCAATAATTGTTTGAATGTTAATGAGTCGTCTAAATGACTCAGATATTGGACAAGCTTGGGAGAAGAAGAACCCGAGGCGGTTCGGGTGGAAATCGCTATTTCTTTTTGTGAGGTGTAACGAAATAATAGAGGCTGCAACGTTGCAAGAAAAACGGGGAACGGCTTTTGTTCTTTACAAAAAGAGTCGAGTTTTTGTTTCAAGCCCTCAGATATTTCAAAACCAAACATAAATGGGTAGGCTAAGTAGTAAACCGACTGCCTTTCCCGATGAGTTGTTTTTCCGGCAAGGAGACTTCTTTACCCTGACAGCCTTCTACCTGACCAATTACCTGGCAGGAAAGGTCATTATTTTTGCAGATTTCAGTGACGGCCTCCACCTCATTAGTGTCTTCCACAACGAGGCAAAATCCTGTTCCCATATTAAAAACCTCAAACATTTCCGCTTCGCTCACTCCACCTCTATCCTGAATCAGGTTAAAAATTTCAGGAACCGGTTGCAAGGTATCTATTACAAATCGGATATTGTCGCATTCCACACGGTTGAGGTTGCAAAATCCACCACTGGTTATATGGACCATTGCTTTAAGGTCGATGCCCGAGTCCAGCATTTCCATAACAGGTTTGACATATATACGAGTGGGTTCTAATAATGCTTCGCCTAAAGTCTGCCCAAGAAACTCTTCGTAATCGTTTACGCGTGATTTCTGTTCTTCCATGGAGTCGCCCAGCAAAACACGTCGGGCCAATGTCAGGCCATTAGAATGAACACCGCTGGATTCCAACCCAATAACTAGGTTACCAGGTTTGATATCTTTACCCGTATTGACTTTATCGAGAGAAACGTAACCAATACAGGCACCGATGAGATCGATACCGGAGATGATTTCCTTGATCTGTGAAATTTCGCCGCCGGAAATGCTTATACTTGATTGTCGTGCGCCTTCCGCCAACCCTTGGCCTAGCTGGTCAAAAACTTCCGGATCGGTATGCGAACAGGCAATATAGTCAACCATGCTCACCGGACGTGCACCAACGCAAATGACATCGTTCACATTCATTGCCACGCAGTCGATGCCAATGGTGTCATAGCGATTGAGTAGCTCGGCGACAATGATCTTTGTTCCAACCCCATCTGTGCCAAAGGCAATGCCTTCACCGTTACCCAGATCAATGACATTGGCAAAATATCCAATGTCGGCTGCAAGAGGGTAGCGGTCGCTGAATTTGCGCGTTGGTAAAACATGTTTGAGTAATCCAGAAAGTGCAGTCTCTGCACCTGTACTGGAAACACCGCTCTGATCGTATTGGGCTTTTTCAGATTTAGTCATAAAATTATCTTGGTTTCGTGGATTATATTTCGGCGATTATCATACCTTGGAGCGGAGCAACAATCAATTAGCATTCCTGAAAATTGGATATCAAGACACTGAATAAAGGCTCTATTTAATGGGGCTGTTGCTGGTAAAACTACTTGAAAAATAGATCCTTCACCAAGAGAACTTTCAACCAAAATTTCTCCCTTATGGCGCTCTATAATTTTTTTGCAAATTGCAAGCCCCATACCTGTTCCTTCATAGGCACTTCTTCCATGCAATCGTTGGAAGGGTTTAAAGATTTGTTTCCTATACTTTTCTTCAAAGCCTATTCCATTATCTTCAATATATATATGAATCTTTCCCTTACCGAATGATTTTTCATGAATATTTACAACGGGTGGAACACCTTCTTTATGTTATTTAAGAGCGTTGCTCAGCAAGTTTTGAAATAGTTGCTTCATCTGAAACGGGTCCGCTTCAAAATTCAAAATATCTTTATACTCAATGGTTCCTCCCGATTCTGAGATGCTTGCGTCGAGATCTTCAACTACTTCTTTCAATATTTTTTGCGTATGAATATATTCAAATTGACGGCCTGAAGATATTTTTGAATAACCCAATAAGTCATCAGTAAAGACCTGCATTCGTTCAGAGGCTTTTTGCATACGCTCAATATAATTCCTACTCTTTTCGTCTAGATTTTTTGTTCGCTCCAACAACAAGTCACCAAAAATAATTACCTTTAGAAGGGGTTCTTGCAAATCATGGGATGCTTTAGTGTCTCTGCATGAACCATCACTCTTTCTTCAGCCAGTTTTCGTTGATTAATTTCATGAGTCATTTTCAGGTTGGCTCTTTTAAGATCTTCTGTTCTGCATAAATGTCTATAACCCATATAAGATAGAGTTCCGCAAAAAATCAAAACCGATAACCCTTCCCATAAAAGGTAGTAAAAAGGATACCAACCCAATTTGGGAGAAATTGACAATAGCCATTTTTCATTTGCAACTTGGATCTCAACAGACACGGGGTTTTCTAAGGTTTCTCTATCGGATTGGGCAATGATTATTTTTTATCATTTATGGGAACAGCATTAAATAATTCAAAATGGTAATTTTTAGATACCAACCCGTGAATGTCTACTATTGCTAATAATTGTGACAATTCAATTAGAGTTGTTGTGAACCCCCAAAAATTATTTTCTCCCGTTTTTTCATTCTGAAGGAATACCGGATATCGGCCTACTATCGCGACTCCTCCCTGTACTAGATTGAACTTACCCTCAACCACTAGCTGTTTGGTTTCAATGGCAGTTACTGCCTTGGAGTTCTTTTCCAGGTCAAGCCCGGTTGCTGGCTCGTTTCCCTTTAGCGGAAATATCTTACGAATGATGGCGTCAGGGGCCAATTGAAGATTGCTGATTCCGCCATACCGTTTGATTAAATCTGCTGCTACGCTATCAAAATTGGGGAAGGAGCTACTCTCTTTTAATATTGTGGCAAGAGCTAAAGTTGCGGAAAGGGAACGGGAAAGTTGCTTCTCTATAGATTAAGTATGGGAGCTGGCAATCTGAGTTGCCAAAGCGCGAGATTCAAGCTCTCTTTGACTTTCTAATAAATAGATAAAAAAACAGCCGATGCCAAATTACAATAAAAATATTATTGCAACTTTAAAAAAGATTAACTTATTAATCATAGATTACATTATCAGAAATTTAGAACATTATTATAATAGATGTTTCAAATTTACCGCGGATTCATCTGGACAACGTTGGAAGGAGCATGCACTTCCTCTTCATAAAATTGTTGCAGAAGGGGGGGCACCTGAGGGTCTGTGTTTTGAATCAGGGCATGGATGCAAGACCGGCTGATCAATCGGTATGGCAATTACGATTTTTCACAATAGCCGCAAAGCATATTGCCAGATTGACAGCTAAACCTATGATACCGGAATGGATGCCACTCACGCGGCTCCAATCAAATGCAATTAAGATAAGTGTTACCGCAAGGCCCGCCAATAGACCCGTAATTACCGTGCGGGCACTCAACGACCTGCTATGAACACCCAGATATATAGCGGGCACACATTGAATTAATATTTCAAATTTGATTTTTAATAATTGTATTAAGTTTCCCTCATAAGCCAGAGCCGCCCAAACTAGCGGGATCATCAAAACCCATGTTATGCATTTGCCTACACGAGTCAAGTGTGCCTGATCGGCATCAGGGCAAAAGGTTTGGCCATAAAGATCATGTGTGATCATGGAACTGATACTAAGAAGGGCAGAGTCTGCTGTTGACATCACTGCTGCCAACAACGATGCAAAGATAATCACCACCAACCAGTATCCAAAAGCGGACTGCTGCATGATTTGCAGACACATTTTGGTCAACACCGTTTCGGAGGGGATAGGCCCACTGCCTGAAAAATCCCTTTCCAAATCAGGGAGGTGGGCCGCCATGAGTAGCCCTATCATCACAGAGACCAAGGCGGTGATCAGTGGCATGAAAGCCATGGCTGCTAAAGAGCGTTTGAGAACACCAGCATTTCTAGCAGCATAAACCCTTTGGATCGCTTGTGGATAAATGGCTGCGCCCAGTCCTACCAACAGAACAAAACTTATCCAGTTTCGGACTCCATCTCCGTCAGGAGGTTTTATTTTATGCAATGTTTCCGGATTGCTCGCCAGCTTTTCAATCGCATCGGGAATACTTCCTAATTGAGAAAATGCCAGACCCATCAAGATGATGAATCCGATCAGCAACATGCCACCTTGAATAGCATCGGTCCAGGCAACACTTCTCATTCCTCCCAAAGATTCATAGACCAACATAACCAATGCAAGCCCGACCACCCCTGCCCACATGGGAACTCTCCCTTGCGAAATTCCCGCGAACGCAGTTCCCAGTGTTCGCATTTGCGCGAGGGTAAAGTTTCCCAACGCATAAACCATAATCAGCGTTACCAGAATCCTCAAAGCCTGGCTTTGATACCGATGGTAAATAAAATCACCGGGGGTCAGAAACTGGTTTTCACGGCTCAAACGATAAAGTTGTGGAGCGAACAATAAATAACAAACAACGATTGCAGTCATAAAGTGAACACAGACCAAAAAGCTCAATCCATTTCGATATGTCGCACCGCTGAATCCTAATAAAGTATTGCCACTGTATTGTGTTGCATAAAGCGTGAGAAAAAGAATCGTAAATCCAAGACTACGCCCTGCGAGAAAAAAATCCTGCATGCTGTCTTTTTGTCTTTGCCTATAAGCATAAAAACCAATGCCAAGAAGACTTAAAACATAAACCGCAATAAAGATTAACGCACCGGGACCAAAAGGTAAGGATTCAGTCATCATCCGGATCACGCCAAATCCGAAGAATCACAAAAGCAATAAACAGACTGGTAAGGATGCTAATTAAAAGTGCAAATACCGCCCAGGCTGGGACTCCAAACCAGTTTCCTGTTATGGGCCAGATGGGGATCATTGCCAATAGTAGGATGAAAATTCCAATCCCCACCCAGGGGACTCGGACAGGATCTACAAAGTTATTTTTATTTTTCATTAGAGTTTCTCATCCATAGTAAAAGGCGTTGACATCCTTCTATTCCACCGGGCATGAGGCCCCCTCGCACCTTAGTGGGAGGGACAAGGATCTACAGTAAAAAGCACAACAATTTCTTTTAGCTCTACGGGGATAGACCCCTACGCCAAGTGGCTTAAGGGTAGATACCCATGGTTCGATAGCCCGTGTAGATTTTTTCTATTGCCAATGCCATTGCTGCTGTTCGGTAGTTGGTAATTTTATCGTTGGACCAGAACCGTTCACTAATTTCCTGAAATGCTTTGCGCATGGTATCGTCGAGACCGGATCGAACCAGATCAAGTTCGCTCGCTCCCTGGCTCAATTTTTCTATTAACTCTTGAGGAAGCTTGTTTCCTGTTTGCTCTATTGCTTTAATGATGAGTTCGCTTTGCGATTCTTCATAGCGCCTCTGCATACGACCGAAGCGGATGTGTGAAAGATTTTTGATCCATTCGAAGTAGGACACCGTAACACCACCTGCGTTCAAATAAACATCAGGAATGATAACGGTCCCCTTTTCTTTAAGTAAAGATTCGGCAGCAAAGGTAACAGGTCCATTTGCTGCTTCGGCGATAACCTTTGCTTGAATATTTGCTGCATTGGTACGGTTTATCACGGCTTCCATTGCTGCAGGGATGAGAATGTCGCATTCCTTCTCGAGCAAAACTTTACCGTCTTCAAAATACTGTGCTTTTGTGTAGCCCTTAACCCCACCCTTATTTCCTATTTTATATTGATAAACGTCTTGAATGTCGATGCCATTAGGGTCATACAAACCACCATCCCATTCTAGGATAGCAATGATTTTCGCCCTGTCTTCATCCTGCAAGATACTTGCGGTGTAGTAGCCAACATTTCCTAATCCCTGGATAATGACAGTTTTATCTTCCAGCGAATTTCCTTCCAACTTGGCATTTTTAACATCTTCCGGGTGACGAAAAAATTCACGCAGACCAAACACAACGCCACGTCCTGTAGCTTCTACGCGTCCCTGGATGCCTCCCATGCTTACTGGTTTTCCTGTAACACAGGCAAGGTGGTTAATATCGCCTGGGCGGTGTGAAGCGTAGGTACTGACGATCCATGCCATCTCGCGCTGACCGGTACCCATATCGGGTGCAGGGACATTGGTGGACGAACTAATATAATCTTTTTGAATCAACTCATAGGCAAAACGCCGAGTAATGCTCTCCATCTCATCGCGTTCATATTTTTTCGGGTCAATGAGGAGTCCGCCTTTGGACCCTCCAAAGGGAACATCGACTAAAGCACATTTATAGGACATCAAAGCCGCCAAGGCTTCTACTTCATCTTGATTTACATTGGGGGCAAAACGGATTCCACCTTTTGCCGGCAATCTGTGGTCGCTGTGAACCGCTCTCCAACCAATAAACGTCTCAATCTCTCCTTTTATTTTGACGGGGAACCGAACTTGATAAACGTTATTAACATTTCGGATGTACTTTGATATTCCCTCGGGGATATCCAGCGTTCCCATAGCCATGTCAAAGGAGAGATTGACACTTTCTCGAAAGCTTACTTCTTTATCAGCGGGTAGAGACATAATCGTTTTCCCCTAATAGAATTTTAGAATCCGCATCCATCTGTTTTTTTTGGATGAGGGACTTCATAATTGCGGTACATAGATGATATATCGAGATTCATATAAAGTCGAGCCAGAGAATCTGACCCTGTCGGCTCTGCGCCTGACGGTGAAGTATTTCCACCGACAGTGTGCAAGGAGGAATGTTTCTAACTAGAAAAAGTTTTTTATCAGCCCGATGAGTTATTTCTTGTTACCGCGAGTAGCTTGGTTGGCAACCGCATCGGCGGCCTTTTTTGCAGCTTCGGGGTCACCTAGGTAGTAGTGCTTGATGGCTTTTAAATTTTCATCGAGTTCGTAAACCAGTGGAATTCCTGTTGGAATATTTAATTCCACAATTTCTTCATCGCTCACCTGATCGAGATGTTTCACCAACGCCCGCAAGCTATTCCCATGCGCACAAATCAAAACCCTTTTACCCGCTTTAATAGAAGGTACAATCTCGTCTAACCAATGCGGTATGAAACGATCTACTGTGTGTTTCAAGGCTTCTGCTTTAGGAAGCAACTCTGCAGAGACCTGAGCATAGCAGGCATCTTTGGAAGGAAGGCGTTCATCGTCATCAGGCAAGGGAGGAGGCGGCGTTGCATAACTGCGCCGCCAAATTTTTACCTGTTCTGCACTGTGCTTTTCTGCTGTTTCTGCTTTATCCAACCCTTGCAGGGCACCGTAATGTCTTTCGTTGAGTTGCCAAGAGCGAATGACGGGAACCCACATCAGATCCATTTTATCTAGAACGATCCACAGAGTTCGAATCGCGCGTTTCAAAACGGAGGTGTAGGCCAAGTCAAAAGTAAAACCTTCTTTAAGAAAAAGGTCACCGGCCGCATTGGCCTCTTTTCTTCCCTGATCGGTCAGGTCGACATCGGTCCAACCGGTAAACCGGTTTTCCAGATTCCATTGACTTTGACCATGCCTTAAGAGGACCAATTTATACATAATTCCATTCTCTCCCTATCCGGTTGCTATAAAAAAATTTCCAGTAAATTTTTGCTATTTTACCTTTGATTAGAAAATTAAAAATAGTTTTTCTGATAAAAATTCCGTAATAAATCCAAAAGTTCCTAACCCCAACTTATAAACTGTTTTTAAAAGTTGGCTCTGCATCCCACCAATAGGGGATATCATTTCAATGCCAAACGCAAGAAACCGCCAGGAATTTTATCATAACATATTGATTTTTTTGATGTTATAAGTCATATTGTTTACATTCATCAATTGGAATATTATAGAATAATAAGTCGAGGCTTAAGTTATGCTCCCGTCAATTAAAAGGTTGGCTTATTCTGGAGAGAAGTAAGCGGATAATAGATTCAACTGCTCATTTTTACAGTGAAATTAATAGCGGTTTTTAAATAAATCCTGCGACCAAGGCTTTGAAATATCGTATTTGGCCGAATACGATTATAACGACCTGCCTATATTCCGCAAGTTTGTCCATTACACCCCAGAAAATCACGAAAAAATAAAAAAATGATGGAAGGGGACGACTGCATGGAATTTTTCATCCATGAAACTGACCTCATTCGTTACTATAAAGATTTTAAAATAAAAACTTTATCGGATGCCTTGGAAAATGGGGAATCCTCAAATAATATTTTGAGAACATTGGCTCCTCTCGGATTCTACGAACCCTTGAAAACCTCATTAGCACCATTCAAGATTCATGGCTCATGGTAAGTTGGAATTTATAGACGTATTTCTTATTATCAGGAAGGATGATCACTCTTATACGCTTTGTACCAATACGGGTATGTACTGCCTGGCTTTAGCAAATAAATTGCAAATGAAACCAGAAGCGGTAAGGGAAATTGGTTTGGGTGGGATGCTTTTCTCCATCGGCAAAAAAATATCCCCTATAATGTAATTTTAAAAAAAGGGGAGTTGTCACCGGAAGAATTCCAAATGATTCGCAAACTTCCCTCTGCAACAATAAAAATTCTCAATGACATGAAATCTTACAGCGAAAATATTATGAAAATGGCTGTAGAACACCGTGAAAAATTTGACGGCACGGACGGGATACCCCTTCCAAATGAAGGAAAAATTCATTATACGCCCGGGTAGTTAGCATCATGGATGTGTTTGGAGCTTTGACAGCAGCACGACAAAACCGCAAGGCATTTACCCCCTTTACCGCAGCAAACGAAATGAAAAACAATATGATAGGCTATTTTGATACCCGAATCCTTATAAAATTCCTGGCCGATGCAGCGGCAGCAAAAGTAGCTCCAAAAAAACAGATACAGCCAACGCTTAATATCGATGAAATGTTAAAGTCTCAGCGTTAATCCCCCGTTTTTTTCATATCCCGTTTCGTTAAAAACATAGTAAAATAAAAGATACCGACACTAACCAAGGAGAGTTTCTTTGTTCCTGGAAATCGAATCTAACCCAAATATTGAGCGAAACTTCGACATGATATATCGAGATGTCAGCCCTATCCGCGAATTGTATTGCATCAAATATAATATCGACGGCAAGGAACAACCGGTACAAATCACCGGTTGGGATGCAGACACCAATACACCTTGCTCTGCCTATGCATGCAAAGTAGAAGAGTCGGGAGATGGAATCGCCTTGCTAATTTATGGAGGGTCTGGAGGGGTGCGTATGAAATTACTCGAAGACGAAACCAAATGGAATACCCAATCGACCGAACAATGGGGAGACACCCACCTCGTATATCCTTCCAATAGTTTTGCGGTCTACAAGGACGAGCTTTAATCCACAACTACTTTTCTGATATCGTCTTCATCTAGAGAAACACCCGTATGAGTGCAGTGGATGAGGTATTCTCGATTGCCTTTCTGGCCTTGTATCGGGGATTCTGTGAGGTGACGCAGAACCCATGATTTTTCGGAAATGAACTTATGAAGCCGTAAAAGAACATTCGTGCGTTTAACCGGATCTTTAATGATTCCCTTATTCTCCATTTCGTCTTTCCCAACCTCAAATTGCGGTTTTACCAGAGCAACCACATCGCCTTGCTGCTTAAGAATTTCAAAAAGGGGAGGGAAAATCAGACGCAGAGAGATAAATGAAACATCGACTACCACCAGTTGCGGGTCATCGCCCAGATCTTCGCGTTTTAAATTTCGGGCGTTGGTACGATCTAGACAAATAACGCGCTCGTCTTTTCTTAATTTCCAGTCTAATTGTCCATACCCGACATCAACCGCATAAACTTTGGCAGCACCCTTTTGCAACAAACAGTCGGTGAACCCTCCTGTTGATGAACCGATGTCCAAGGTGATCTTACCTTCTACGTCGATTTTGAATTGTTCTAAGGCGTGATCGAGTTTTAATCCGCCACGGCTGGCGAAAGGATGGACTTGACCCACCACATGTATTTCGACATTTTCATCGAAAACCTTTCCGGGCTTGTCAGCGATGGCATCTTGAATTCTCACCTTGCCCCCAAGAATTATGGCTTGGGCTTTTTCTCTCGTGGTTACGAGTTTTTTTTTACCAACAACTGATCCAAACGAATTTTATTTTTCTTAAGAGTCATTCTTATCTTCCACTGGAAAAAGTTCGCTCACCAACTCCCCTTTTTGATCTCGGGTCAGTTTTTCAATTTTAGCTTCTGCTTCGTTTAGTTTTTTTGAGCAAACGCGCGACATTTTAATGCCTTCTTCAAAAATCTCAAGAGACTTATCAATATCCAATTCGCCTTTCTCGAGATCGTCGACAATTTTTTCGAGCCTTTGAATGGCTTTTTCAAATTTTACTTCACCCATAATCGGCCTCTCTGAAAATAGATTTATATTAACAATAAACCTTTACTAAAATAGCATTAGTTATCCTATTTTTTTGGTGCCGTAATTGAAACAATTAATAATCGCATGACACACCCGGTTCTATCCATTGGACAAGATAAAACCGTTAAAAATGCCGCCGAAATAATTTACTCCAATAAAGTTCGTTCATCCCTGGTTACCCAAAATGGAAACTATATCTGAATCATTACCAAAACCGATTTAATGATCCGCGTTCTCTTAAAAGATCTTGATGCCAAAATGATCAAAATTTCAGAGGTAATGTCTTCCCCCCCCCCTTATACACCATTGATTCTGGAGAATCACTTACGACTGCCAGAGAAATGTTGCGCGAAAAACCTGTTCGGCACCTTACAATTACTCGAAACGCTGAAGTTGTTGGAGTCTTGTCTATAAAAGATCTATAACAAAACCCGCCTTAACTTCTCTCTATTATTATTTTTTTTACCGTACAATCCAGTTCCCCCTTAGCCAGTGTTACCTTAACAGGGTCCCCCGGATTTATCCCCTCTATACTTTTCAAGGATTTCTCATCTTTCGAACAAATACTGTATCCCCTTTCTAAAATGGACAGCGGATTGAATGCATTCAGGTTTTTTAATATTCCTTCAAATCGCTCTTTATTCAAAAGAAGATTGGATTGAATGATATGCAGCATTCTTTTTTCCAGCATGCCTAGGTTTTCTTTCATATATGGAATACTTTTTTCGGGGGAAGCCTGAAATAATCGGTGGATTTTGTTCTGCAACCTTTGTTGATGAGTTAGAAGGTTTTGTTCCAATCCCCGAATCAGGCGAGAATGCAGTTCATCAACTCGTTGAATTTGCGGATTGAATATTTCCCTCGGTTGATGAAAAAACCGCCTGTCCATCAACCTTTTCAGCAGATCATAATAATATTGTAATTTTTGTTGCAGGGAATTTATCAGTGCTTCATTCAGCGAACCAATTTCGCGGAGGGTGTCTTTAAGAATGGGCACGGTTAATTCTGCTGCTGCAGAGGGGGTGGGTGCCCTCAAGTCTGCAGTAAAGTCTGCTATGGTGAAATCTATTTCATGTCCCACTGCTGAAACAATGGGAATACTTGAAGCTGCGATAGCTCTTGCAACTTCCTCTTCGTTAAAAGCCCACAAGTCTTCTAAAGAACCACCACCTCGCCCCACAATGATGATCTCTATGTCTTCTCTTTGATTTAATTCGTGTATACCACGGGCAATTTCTTCTGCCGCACCTTCTCCCTGCACTTTTGCCGGATAGAGCAATACAGAAACTTTTGGGTTTCTGCGTCTCACTATATTAAGGATGTCTCTTACCGCAGCTCCCGTGGAAGAGGTAACCACCCCGATTTTCCAGGGAAATTCAGGCAAGGGTTTCTTTTTTTCTTCATCGAAGAGCCCTTCTTTTTCCAGCTTGATTTTTAATTGCTCAAAAGCTTTTTGCAGCGCTCCCAACCCTCTGGGCTCCATGCTTTCTGTGACTATCTGATATTCTCCGCGAGCATCATAGACAGTGATTCTTCCAAACAACAAAACCTGATCGCCATCTTCTGGCTGAAATTTTATCCCCGCTCTATGACCTTTAAATAAAATACAACGGATTTGTGACTTGTCGTCCTTGAGAACAAAATAACTATGCCCTGAGGCCACAGTTCTGAAATTAGAAATTTCACCTTCTACCCAGATGGAATCGAATGCGGCTTCCATGATCGCTTTGATATCACGGGTTAGCTGGCTGACTTGATAAACCTGTGCGCCTTGACTCGCAGAGTCCGATTCGACACTATTTTCGCTTTTTGCCAACCCCAATGACTTTTTTGTTCGTGCTTGCCTATTTTGAATCATTTCAGTTTCATAAAAATTAGAGGGATTCTTTAAATGCCTTCAAAGTGTTTTCCATAAGAAGAGCAATGGTCATGGGGCCGACTCCGCCAGGAACAGGTGTGATGTGTGAAGCTTTTTTTGAAACAGGTTCAAAGTCTACATCGCCAGTTAGTTTTCCATCAACGCGGTTTATGCCTACATCAATTACCACCGTGCCTTCGCTCACCATTTCTTCTGTGACAAAATTAGCTCGACCCACAGCAGCAACTAAAATATCTGCACTGCGTGTAATCTCTTCCAGGTTTTGAGTACGGGAATGACAAATGGTGATTGTGGCATTGCGTTGCAATAACAACATTGAAACGGGTTTGCCGACGATATTACTTCTTCCAATAATTACCGCATGTTTTCCTGAAATTTCAATTTCATAGCGATCGAGTAATGCAATGATTCCTGTTGGGGTGCAAGGTGTCAGTAGAGCATTCCCCACCACCAACTTACCAACATTTATGGGATGAAAACCATCAACATCTTTTTGGGGATCGATCGCCTGAAGAATTTTTTCAGAATCAATTTGATCGGGAAGCGGTAGCTGGACAAGAATACCATGGACATCTTTGTTTGAGTTTAACTCTTCTACGAGCTGCAATAATTTTTCTTCGGATGTGTCGGCGGATAATTTTTGTTCAAATGACTGAAAACCCAATTCACCACAAATTTTATTTTTGTTTCGAACATAAACGGCGGATGCAGGATCATCGCCAACGAGTACCGTTGCCAGTCCTGGTGTTTTTCCGGTTTTTTTCTTTATTTTCTGTATTTCTTCAGCCAGGCGATTACGAATCTCCCCTGAAATTTTTTTCCCATCAATTAAAACCATTTGCTTCCTCTCAAATCGTGGTGATAAATTTTATGGGTATTTTAACAGAATTTGAAAAGGAAACGATCAATCAATATCCAGTTCTTTAATCAAGCGGGAAAGGTAGGAGCGTTGGATATCAAGAATTTTTGCTGCTTTGGTACGATTGCCAGAGGTGGATTTAAGGGTGTTTGTTATGAATATTTTACGAAAAGAATCGCCAGCCTCTTTTAATGACGAACCAATATTTAGCTCGATAGGCAAATTTGAGGTTTCAAAGGGAAAGTCCTCGGGGCTGAGATTTTCCTCATCACTTAAAACGATAGCGCGCTCTACCGAATTTTCCAATTCCCTTATATTACCGGGCCAGGAATAGCTCATCAGATGGGGAAGTAAATTTTTCGTTATTCTTTTTGCTGGCTGATTTTCGGGTGTATGTTTTTTAATAAAGAAAGAAACCAGATCTGGCATATCCTCCTTTTTTTCCCGTAACGGAGGAAGGGTGATTTTAATAACATTGATTCTATAATAAAGGTCTTGCCGAAAATTCCCCTCACGCACTTCTTTTTCCAAGTCTCGGTTGGTTGCGGTAACTAACCTGACATCTACTTCAATAGTTTTAGTACCGCCTAAACGGATAAAAGACTCTTCTTGAATTACCCGAAGAAGCTTGACTTGCATATCCATAGGTAGCTCACCAAATTCATCTAGAAACAGGGTTCCTGTATCGGCTGCTTCAAATAGACCTATCTTTTGTGTGTCGGCTCCAGTAAAAGCTCCCTTTTCATGGCCAAACAACTCTCGTTCTAGTAAGGATGCGGGTAATGCACCACAACTTACGGAAATAAAGGGTTTGTTTTGCCTTTGACCTCGATCGTGAATCAGATGCGCAAATAATTCTTTACCCGTTCCACTTTCACCGGTGAGCAGAACTGCGGTTTTGGAATTTGCCACTTTTTCAGCAATGGCTATACATTTTTGAATAGCCTGACTTTCGCCAACAATGGCATACCGCTGCAAATACTGCTCTCTGAGTCGAACAAATTCTTCCCCGAGAAGCTTTCGACTTCGAGAAACTTGAAAAAACTTGGCCATCAACTTCGAAAACTGCTCTAATATTTCTACATCCTCTTTAGCAAAGACGCTACCATCGACCTTATCTAAAAACTGCACCACACCGATGACTTTTTTTTCATGCATCAGTGGAAAACTCGCCATACATTGAACGGAAATTTTTACCTTCTCACTTACTTTTTGGTACCATCGAGGATCTTGCGACACATCATTAGAAATAATAAAGTCACCAGTTTTAGCGACATGACCGGATATCCCAACTCCAGGTGGAAGGTCAATGTCTTTCAGTTCACCCATATTTTTACCTGAAGCTTGGTAAAATTGCAGCTTGAAGGTTTTCTCGTCCTGCACTAACAATAACGACCCGTTTTTAACCCCCACGATATCTTTGGCTGCATCCATGACCATGGACAATAATTCATCGACTTCTAACGAAGCCGTTTGGAACAAATTTGATATCTTTCGAAGTGCTAAAATATTAGTTTGTTCGCCAATTAATTTCATATGTTTAACGGTAAATTTTTATATTATTAATTTATAAATATGACATTAAACTGTCCGTAATTATATAGATTGATAAAAATTAGTAAACATTTAGTATCCCCAATTGAAAAGCATTAATATTTAGCTAATTACACTCCATAAATCACGCGATCAACCCTTTTAGAATCGACGATATATTTATTTGAATATTTTAGCATCAATGCATTTCGAGACATCACTGGCCCAGATTCTTCCCCAATACGATATTTCAAATATAAAACAGCAATTATCTGCTTTCGCAAATTATTGAATAGGAAATATTTTTTCACATATTCTTAGAAGGGGGTGCTATTTCTTCAGGGCAGGGAATTTATAGAGAAAGAGCTAGAGGGGCAGCGAAGAAAAAACATCAGACGGCGGGGGAACCCTTATCAGAGCAGGGTTTTTTACTTTTCTTTTTTTTAAATTTCTTTGTGTAATAGCCGATAAAATTACTAATAGTAAGAATCCCCACTACCAGTTAGCCTTCTATCAGGGCAATGTGTAGAATATTGTGAGACCCCATTTTAAAAAATGCACTCATCATTGAGCTGTAACTCTCAATGCTGACAATAGGTTTTGCCATTATGAATTTTACTTTGGTTTCTTTAGGGTTCAATTCTTCCGCTACTAATTTTCGGGATAAATCGGTCTCTATTATGAGACCTAAATTTTACCCTCCTCCTGCAACAATTAAAGCGCTTAATTTTTTGTCCCGCATTTTCTTGGCCGCTTCTACCACGGTAGCCTCAGGGAGGATGTTTAAATTAGACTCATCCATATAAACAACGTTATCTTTTACTAAGTCCATCTTTTCTCCTTAATGTATCTTTATTTAGCCAATTGTAGTGAGAGATAGGCTTAACGTCACTTTAAATTTTGTGGAAAGGATCATGAATCTGCGAGGCGGTGTAAAACCTTTTCACTACATCCATATTCCGAACTTTTATTCCAATAGGGTGAACACAGTCTAATGATATAACAAACCTTTTAAATTAAGCGAACATTATTATACTGGCCTTTATTGGTACTTATCACTTAAAAATAAATTATGCCTGTAATCATTTATCACAACCCAAAATGCAGTAAATCGCGACAGACTCTAGAGTTGCTTGGAGAGAAAAACATCACGCCTACCATTATTGAATATCTTATAAATCCACCGACAGTAGAAAAGTTGAAAGAAATTTTATCGCAGTTGGGTATCGCGCCTCGCGACCTGATGAGGAAAAAAGAAGATGCTTATGAAGAATTAGGATTGGCAAACCCGTCTCTATCCGATAAAGACTTGATTGGCTTTATGATCGAGCACCCGATTCTTATTGAGCGTCCTATCGTGGTTACCAATGGTAAAGCCGCTTTAGGTCGTCCTCCAGAGCAGGTATTAGATATTCTCTGATAGAGATTGGGTTACAGAAAAAATGAAAGGGCCTGCTTTAGCTTTTTCGCTTTGCGACTTCGGCGGCGTGAGCTCTAGCTCTTTTTAGCATTGCGGATTTTTCTGCAGAGGTAAAATCATTTCTAGGTATAGGACCTGGAACAAAATTGCCAGAGGGAACGGGTTTGGTTGCTAGGACAGCAGCAGGGGCAGCTTCTTCGGCTGCGGGTGCTCCTTCGATAACAGCAACCGGTGCATTGGCAGCTTTTTCTTCCGCCTGGGCTGCTTTGGCCTCTGCTTCTTGTCGGGCTTTTACTTCCACAACCGCTTTTTCTGCTTCGTCGATGATCCTTTGTTTTTCCAGTTCTTTATCAATAATGGCTTGCTTGCGCTCCTGAATTTCCAAGGCTCGAAGATAACTGTCTTCATTATTTGACATGGTAGATTTCGAACCCGAATTGGTACGCATATTCGAGTTAAAATGATAACTTTTATTGGCCCCTTCACTCATTCCATTTTCTCCTGTCAAAATTAAAGCAACCCATTATTTCCCTTATCATATAAGAAACCCTCAATAAGTTCATATTTTTCTAAATATTACTGAAGGGTTCCGAAAAGGATATGGCGCAAAATATATAAACTTTAACGCCAATTGAACGCTGTCGCATTGAAATAATAGACCATACATTAAAAATACTTAATACCAGATTAACATTAATTTAATCCGCGTACCCTATTGTGCCAAGTAACTATTAGAAACTTCAGAAGGGAGTGCCCTATGTTTTATGAAGTCCGAGTTCTTGATAGCAAAAATAAATTGAAAAAAATAATTTCTGGACAGCAGTTGAGCCGTAAGTATTGGGATAATTTTGAATCACATTTCAATATTTCTTCTGCAAAAACTAAAATAACGAAAAACAAATCCACCGCAAAAAATAATTAGTCCATTGTTCATGCAAAGTGAAAGTGGGGTGGAGAGATGTCGGGGCTGTTTCCAAAAAAAATGATTTTTTGAATTTTTTACGTAGACATAATAACATTCATTCAAGGCATAGCCTTGCTAGTTAATTGGCTTACCGATCCCTTATCTCAGTAATCTAAAAAAAATTGAGAACCGGACTGGACGAGGCCTCTGTTTGTTTCTATTTTTTTACTTTCTCAACAATTTCCAACGGACCAATTATTTATTATTGAAAACTTTGGATCTGTATGGGGAAAGAGAAGAAAGAAGACAGCCACTTGGAACGCTTATTTTCCAAATGACCTTACATATAAGATGACGTGCCAAGCTTCATCCTCAGTTAGGATTCGAGGGATAAAAGAAACCATGGCTGTTCTAGAACTTCCATTTTTCAATATCCATAAGAGTTCACCATCCGCACGGGCAGCCTGCCAATCTTTATCCGTGAAATTCCGGGGAAGCTTCCCTGTTAGTCCTGGGATATCCCCTAGGCCTTTTCCGTTTTTTCCATGGCAAGTTATACAATACGCCTTCCCATGAAAAATCGTTTTCCCATTTTGAATATTTTCTGGTGTTGCTGGGAACGGATTCTCCCAAGACCTGGCTTCCTCTATTTGAGCGGGAGGCACACGCCGCTTGAGAACTTCAGGGTCAGCCGCTTCACTTCCCAAGGGCCAAAGTCCCGCACACAATATAAAAAATCCCAGAGACCTCATTTTGCACCCCATCATAACGATGCTACTCGATATCAATACGCAAACGAAGAATACAGGGAGAGAGAATAAACACTCTCCCTGTTTGACTATTTCGTTCTAAAAACGTGACCAAGAGAAGTAGGGATAGTAACAGTTCCATCTGGAACTACTTGATCTTTTCCCCACAGATGAAAGATGACGCCATCTGTTTTACCCGCAGCCTCAGCAAGAGCCTTCACTTTTTTTGGATCATCTATATCAAGAATCGCCACTCGGCCAGTGTCTATCTCAACTTGATGATCGTGAAACGCTCGGTTCCATTGAACCAGGGGAACATTCTTCCTTGCAAGATCTTTGGCAATAAAATATTCGACAGCTACCATTTTTGCATCGGGAGCAGTAGTTTCAAATAGCATACACTGAAGAATTTCTCCGCCCTGAATCTCTTTGCAGTAATGATGATAGGGACCACCCACTGAACCATCAGCCATCATATGTGGTGCTTGCACGTGAATGGTATATCCATCAGCAGGCCCATTTCCACCACTCATGGCCGGGGTTACAAGAAAACCCATAATTAGTAAACTTAACACACTCATCATGAAAAACGATTTATACATATGTCGCATTTTTACCTCCAATTAAGAATGTGAGAAAATAAATCTGTTTTGAAATATTAGGACTCATAGTTCCTTTAGTGTAATACAAATTCAAACATCATATAAATGTAAGAGACTCTCTTCTGTCTCACTTATATTTAGTATAAATTCTAATCTGAAATGGGCAATAAAGAAATAGCAACAAAGACTAAGTTTATGTAGTAGTTCTACTATAGGAAACTTTGTTGTCTAAAAATGAGCCTCCTCCTGAGGTTCAAGTGGTTGAGGAATAATAATTTGGTCAATGGCCGGAATTAAGAAATCCGCCTCGTTTTGAGGGCGTAGCGAATGAGCTCAGCATTGTTTTCCAAACTCATCTTTTGCAGAATCCGTGATCGATAAGTGCTGATAGTGTTTATGCTGAGGCAAAGTTCGTCGGCGATTTTTTTATTTTTTTCCAGATGCCAGACCTCGAAAAACCTGGAACTCCCTATCGGTCAGCATTTCATGAGCGGGTTTTTCTGAATCCTTAGTGAGGTCGGCAACCAGTTTATCTGTAAGTTCTTGGGATATGTATTTACCCCCGCCAGCTACTTTTCGCACAGCTTCAACAAGACGTTCCGATGCACTGGCCTTACTCAGGTAACCCGAAGCTCCGGCTTTTAAAAAGCTGGTTCCATAATGGTCTTCTGGGAAAATGCTTAGAATAATGACTGGCAACTTTGGCTTTATGCTTTTCAGCTCAATTAAAGTATCCAGTCCGTTTTTTTTCGGCATATCAAAATCGAGTAGGACAATATCCGCTTTAGTTTTTTGAACAATCTTTAGAACCTCGTTACCATTACTGGCTTCCGCAACCACTTCCAAGTCAGAATGTTCGCCAAGAATTGCCTTAAGACCTTGTCAAACAACTTCATGATCGTCAGCAATTAATATTTTAATGAAATTTTTTTAGAAGTGCGCATTATTGCTTTAGGGGAATTGTAATGGTTACTATCGTACCCTTCTCAGTAGAACCTTCAAGATTAACCTGCCCATCCCACGGAGAAACGCGTTCTTTAATGCCGATCAAACCCAGTGATTCGAAATTCTCTAAATCTTCTTTTTTATTCCAACTCCATTACCTTCAATAACAAAGATCAAATTTTCTTTTATATAGGTCATGCCGACTTGAACCAGATTGGCGCTGGCATGGCGAAGAATATTAGTGACCGCTTCCTGAAAAATTCTAAATAACGAAGTTTGCAAGCCCTTATCAATTTCTACAGGGTTCTGCGGAAAATTTAAATCAAATTGGAGACTGTTTCTTTTTTGACATTCTTTCGCCTGCCAGGAGACGGTTTCGCAAATACCAAAAGCGTCGAGAATTCGAGGGCGAAGTTCTGTTGCAATATGTTGAACCGATTTTATTGTTTCGTCAATTATTTGAGTCATAGACTCTATTTTAGATTTCAGATCTATTTGGTCTGCGGGAAGTTTCTTTCCTAATTGAACCGTATCTATTTTTAGGACAGTGAGTTCTTGTCCCAGTTGACCATGAACTTCTCTGGCAATTCGAGACTTTTCCTCTTCACGCACCTGCTGAATTTGGTTGCTCAGCTTTCGGTACTGTTCCTTTGATTTGACTAAATCTTGTGTACGGGAAGCAACAATCCCTTCTAATCTGTTGCGATGCGCATCCAATTCTTCATCGATTTGTTTTCTTTCGATAGTATTAGCAATCAAACCCCCAATGGATAAAAGAACTTCTTGACTGTGTTGGTACCAAGAGGGATGAATGTCCATATATAAAAATAAAACACCCACAAGATTATCGAAGCTTTTTAAGGGAACAATATAATGGCCATGAGGTTTCATGTCAGAAAATATTCTTTCATGCTGAGAGTCGGTGAAACAACTTTCACTCACTAATAATTGACCCGAGGAGGCAGCGCGACCACAAAGACAGTCACCGAATGGCACTGTTTTTTTCTTTTTCCAGAAATTCCTGGCTGAAATTGCCATAAGTTGTTAGCAGTCGCAACATTTTGTCTTTATTATCTGCCAAAAAATTTCCAGCCTTATTTTCAAATTGAAGACCTTCAAACTCCGTAAGCGCTTTCATGGTTTTTTGCAAAATCTCCATAAGCTCTCCCGGACTCTGGAGAATTTGTGCGACATTATGCAATACGCGATATTCTTCGTGTTCATAGAATTTATTCTCAACTGCAAATGGAATTACTGTTGACCCTCTATAGTTTCCCATGGAGAATAATGCTTTGCCAGTAAAGTCTAATCTCCCTCATTCAAAAAAAAAGTTCCCAACGACGGATGGAAAAAATTGCGGCAATAGGTGGTATAGTCCCCCAAGAAACAATAGCTCGGCAAAACCAATAGTCCAAACCCAGGCTAGGGCGGTTTTAGAAATATCGAACCTGTTATTTGATTTCACCAAAAAGAAGCTCCATATATAAATCGAGCTTAAAATTAGAGCCCCGGGTACAGCCATTTTTGCTCCCCACTGGAAAAGGGCCAAAAGAACCGCCTTCATAAAAAATAAAGCAACTGTGGATACAATAAAAAATATTAAAATAATCATATATATTTATTACGCTTTTTCAGGGTAGATTTATGTGGGCGTATTTCAATTCTCCAGCTATAGATATTATAAAAACGGGCTATGACAGATCATTATATATCTGGAATTGGGATCGTCTGAAAATTAAAATGGAGGTTATTTGCAAAGTAGCTTCTGTTCTAAAGTTTTCATAGATTAAGATACGATTGCAGTTCTAGATAATCGAATATTCGCTAGCTATTAACCATTCTCCCTATTTGGAGAGAAAAAACGGACATCAAAGGATGGGCTTTAAAATTACCACAGACTCCAGAAAAATTATCAAATCAATAAATGGTGATGGCTTTTATTTGTTAGGATACAAAGAAATAGACTTTCTTAATCAAGAGGTTGAAAGTTTTTTTAAAAGGACCGTGAGGTTTCCACTTTGTTTTCAAGTGCGGAGGAAGCCCCGCTAAAAGAAAGAGGTTATTTAAAAAGCCTGCCAAAGAATTTTTTGTCTAATGAAAAACATATTATTCCCATTGATTTAGGTGTTGAAATCAATCCATTGGAGGACGGACTAAAAACGGATTTGGTTTTCACGATACATAGAGAGCGGCAAAATAACAAAAATGAGGTTCTTTTAAGACTCCAAAACAACGCTTTAGAAAAGTTGGTGGCAGGCAAACCTTTAAAGGGAATTTTTGGTACGCTGACAAAAGGTGCGGAAGGGGAAGTCAATTGTGCCAAAGCCTCCATACTTATACTGGATAATACAGGGACGCGATTACTCGATGGTTCTACCCCAAGTTTTTCCGAAGAAGTCAGAAATGCTTTTAATGGCATGGCAAATGGCCCATTGGAAGGTTCCTGCGGTAGTGCTGTCTATAATAAAGAACTTGTCGTAGCAGAGGATATTTCCACTGATCCACTGTGGGAAAAGTTTGCGGACTTTGCCATTGCGAATAGATTTCACGCTAGCACCTCCTCCCCTATTTATGGGTACTAGTGATAAAGTTTTAGGTTGTTTTGCTTTAACTTTTACCCAGTCCAAGGTTCCTAACGATTTTGAGTTGGAAATCATCAAAACCTCAGCTCGTATCGCTGCGTTAGCGATTGAAAAAAATCAATCAGAAGAAAACCTAAAATTGTATGCTCAAGAGTTACAGTATAACAATGAGGCGTTGAAAAACTTCACCTTTGTTGCATCTCACGACTTGAAATAACCGTTGAGGAAAATCAGTTTATTTGTCGACCAACTTCTTGAAAGAAATCTGGATCAGGAAAAAAGAGATAACTTTATTGAGCTTATCGGAAAAGCTTCTACCCGGATGTACCACTTGACGGATGATCTATATAATTGGGCATCCATTGCACGGATGGAAACAGACTTTATTTCGGAAGATCTGAATGAAATTGTTCGGGAGGTAATAGACGATCTCGAAGGCTCGATTCAAAAAACAGGTGCTAAAATAAAGATAGACTAGCTGCCGACTTTGGAGAGAGAAAAAGCTAAAATACACCAGTTGTTTCAAAACCTACTCTCAAACGCGATGAAATTTCACAGAGAAGGGATTTCTCCAGACATTCAAATTACATCAAGATTTACGGGAGACGGCTATTGCGAAATAGATATTCAATACAATGGAATTGGTATCGATGCGAAGTACTATAAAAAGATTTTTGAGCGATTTTCTAGGCTAAACAATAAAGACAATTACTTTGGTTCTGAAATAGGGCTGGCCATCTGCGAAAAAATAATTCGTCGACATCAGGGTGAAATTATTGCCGACAGTTCTCTGAAAATTGGAACAAATTTTACTTTGCGCTTACTCAGTCAGCAAATAATAGACGTCTACGAATTGAGTCATGGTTTTTTATTAAGTCGGTAATATCACTATTACCATTAGCGATAGAGATATGCATTGGTACTGTCTGATCCGATCCTTTTGCATTGATGTCTGCTTTGTAGGAAATAAGGAGTTCTACGATAGATCTTTTGCCCCATTGAGCGGCATCGTGCATGGGTGTTTCTCCTTCGCTGTCGGTAGCGTTTACTTCCGACCCTTTCTGGATCAGAAATTTGGCTATAGAAAGATGCCCTTTTTCTGCAGCCCAATGTAGAGGAGTGCGGCCCAGCTTGTCTTTTGAATTTATTTCAGCTCCCTCACCCAAAATTCTTTTAACCAGTTTAAGATTCCCCGATGCAACCGAGGTGTGGAGCGGAGAATGTCCCCAATCAAGGTGACTGTTCACCTCTGCACCCGCCGCTAGTAGTTCATCGGCAGCACTGTCACTGTTTTGGTCTATGGCAAGATGCAATGGCGTATAGCCATATTTATCAGCAGCGTTTAACTTGGCACCCTTATCGAGTAGAAGGAGCACCATCTCTGGCAAGTTTTCCAAAGCTGCTACATGCAATGGTCCTAGCCCCTCATGGTCGGGAAGGTTCACATCGGCATCCTGCCTTATTAAATAAGAAACCAGTTCTGTTTGCTTATAAAAAATAGAATGATAAAGCGGTGTGACACCTCGTTTATCCTGAAAGTTAATATCTATGCCAATTTGCAAACGCTTGACGTCCTCTAAATCACCCAACTCGATGGCACTATACAATCGCTGAACCGTTGCACCAGCGGTTTTAATACCGATTTTTTTGTTATTGAAAAAGGAACCGACTCGGTCGGATGCAGAAACATCATCAATGTCTAGCGCCTTTTCGTGGTTAGGAGAAGAGGAAATATGCACATCCAAGCCTATACTGTCCATCGCATTGGTAATTCGTATTTCAGGTAGAAATTTTTCTTTTGCATCGAACAAAGCCTGGACATTTTTCAGACCAAAAGTATTTTCCGTATCAGCCCAAGCAGACCCTACTACGAAAAAAAACATGGAAATAACAATTCGAATGTCGCAAAATTTTCTCATTCTCTAATTGTGCCACCAAATTCTAAAACAGGCAAGCGCTCGAAGCGCTATAAGAAGTCATCAAGATTTTAGCTTTAGGTTTATTCTTTCAAGGTACCGCTGGTCCCCCTGTTAAGGAAGATGCTTTGTAAGAATGGGTATCAGCCGTTTGGTGAACTCACTAGCATCATTTCGGTTGAGATGCGACCATTCTGGGCAATCAAAATCTTTAAGCTTTGCGTAGTCCTCAAAATGGACTCCCGGCGCACCTGTTGTTTCGAGTATCCGATCCCAAAAATGTTGTCGCGGTGTGAAGGTATTTTCCATTTCGCTTAGCTAACCGGTGGAGGGAAGACGAAGGAAAATCATCTTTCCTCCTTTCTTACGGATTTTTTCTACATGCACTTTTGTTTTACCGAAAATCATTTCGACAGTTTTTCCAAAATCACCCTTGGCCTCCTCAACTGTTTTTCCTTTTTTGGGAGGAAGAGGGGTAAATAATGGAATCCTGATTTGCTGGATGCGTTTTTCAAGTCGGAACTATTTGCGGCGACCTCTGTCATCCATCCTTGTCACTCTACATCTACTTCATTAAAATAAGGTGGTAGGTCCGGTTTGGTTTTCACTTTTCCGCGATTAAGTAGCTTGATATTGAGTAATAGTTGATTTAGCGTAAAGTCTCTCTCATTTATAAGCGCAAACAAATTTTCGAAAATTATGAATACCTGATGGCTAAATTTTTGTGTTGGGCTCCACTCACGAAACCGTTTCAAATGATTTATCGGACTTTTCATAGGCGGTCCGCTTGGAGCAAAAAACAGTCCAGGCACCACACCGACGATAACGGTTCCTTAATATTTCGGATGATTTGCAAGGTCCTCCAGATAAGGCCCCGGGTTCGTGCCCACAGTGGCAAGCTGCAAAGGTCGACTATCAAATTCTCTTTCGTAAACATCCATATCAAAATCGAAAAGCATTTTTGAAGAGCCGATCAGTACAGTGCGGTCGGGTTCTCTCTCGACAATAGCGCGACGGCTGTCCCACAGATCTTCTGAGTCATTCAGCGTAGGTGCACACCCAATACTGCGGACGTAGGTTTCCCACCCCAAGATTAATATGCTGGTGAAAATTAAAGTAATAACGGCAAGAACCACCCAGTGATGTTTAGGGATGATGCGTCAAGCTCGTAAGCTTTAAAACTGGAAGTAGATGAAGGCACTCGCCCCTCCCTGCATTAAGATTAATCCAAATAGCATGATCATCCAAATAACCACTACCCACCACGCTGGCATATCCTGCATGGCATGTTCCAAACGTTTTCCATGAAGATACCAATGGGTTGCAAGCAACGCACTGACAACGATAAAGACCTGAATTATATCCAGTGTCGGCAATAATTTGTCACCGCTACCCGACAAATTAAAAAGTGAACCGACCATCATCCATGCTGCGAAAAAATCACTAGCTCGAAAGAAGACCTAGGCAATGCTGACTAAAAAGAAAGTAATGCAGGTAAGCACAAAACGCCCCGCCTGGGTTTTTACCCATTGTTGGTCGCTGAAGTTCTATCGCAATAAATGTTCAATTACCAGATAGCTTCCATGCAGAACCCCCCATACGATGAAAGTCCAGGACGCACCGTTCCAAAGTTCACCCAGGAACATAGTGAACATGAGATTGAATAAAGTGCGGTATGTACCATGGCGGTTTCCGTCTAATGAAATATAAAGGTAGTAGCAAAACCAAGTGGAAAGAGTGATGTGCCAACGCCGCCAGAAATTGGAAAATCCAATGGCCGCATAAGGCGATCGAAAATTGTTTGGCAATATAAAGCCAAGGCATAAAGCGACACCAATGGCGCAGGTAGAATAACCGGCAAAATCGCAAAAGAACTGCGCTGAAAAAACTAGCAGTCCCAGCCATGCATCGAATATATATCTAATCACCTTTGAAACTGAATACGGTGTCTGTTGCGGAAGATAACATCCCATCTGCAAGATTAACTTTTTGTAACAGCCCTAGAGTTATGAAGTAGAGTCCCCAGCCTAACTGATCGCGAGTAGCGGGTTTAGGTTCTTTGCATTGGGGTAGAAAGTCTTTTGCTCTGACGATAAGCCCTGCGACCAACTGCGGAAAGAAAGTGACGTAAAGCGCAAAGTCTAGAAATGATTGACAACGTTGTGCCCTCTTAAAATAAACGTCGAGCGTATAAGAGAGCGCTTGAAAAGTATAAAACTAAATAGAATGATGTCGAGTTTAGCGGGCGTATAAGAAAATCCTGCTAGACTTGCCAGTTCAACAAAATTTTCCAAAAGAAATTCGCCGTACTTGAAAAAAAACGAGTAACCCGAGGTTCACCGCGAGGCTGACTGCTAAAAGTAGTCGACGTTTTGCTTGAACTTCTTCGTCCGCCTAAGCCTTCGCGACATACCAGTCGATCAGCGTAGATAGCCATAACAAGATAACAAAGGGCGGATTCCATGCCGCGTAAAATATGTAACTTGCGATAAGGAGAATAGATTTTTGCACCCGCCAAGACTTAACGGTGTAATCCAGGCCGAGAACAACTGCGAAGAAAACGATGAATGTTAGAGAGCTAAATAGCATTAAATATGTTTTCAGGAGGTCCTTGGAAAAACTATAAATTTAATTTTCGGGTGTTTGTTTCCAGATAACTTTCTTTTCCTTGTTTTTGACAAAAGCAGTTTCATCTTCTCCATTTTCGTTTAGAGTCATGGGGTCATCGGCATCGACCACCAATGCAGAAACTTTTTCCATATTGCCGCCAAGTTGCAGGAAAATCTGATCCCCATTTTCAAGAGCCACGCTTTTGAAAATAAATAGGAAATTATAGTAATGTGAAAAATATAACGGCGTATCACCGTATTTTCCATACGTCTCTTCATCTTCCATAATTTGATCTTTCTCTTTTACAACTTTGATCCCAAATTTTATTTTCCCCAATAGAAGCCGAGCGCATAAAAATTGTTAATCGCCGAAAGACTATGACAAACCATTTCCTGTGAGTCAGAATACTATTCAGAGAAAAATTATCCTTCCTCTTGTTAGCTTGTTGAAGCAGGGCGCAGAACCTTCTCGGCTTTCCTTGGCACTTGCATCAGATTCCTTTATCGGGGTTTTCCCGGTATTGGGAATTGCAACGGTTGCTTTCGCGGGTGTTGCGGCTTTATATCGTTTGAACCTTCCTGCTATTCAGCTTGCCAATTATCTTGTCTTTCCGATGCAAATCATTCTTTTTTCCCTTTTCTTTATGTAGGGGAGGTCCTAACTAGAAAATCTTTGGATGAGATATCAAAAACAAAATTACTGGAGACCTTTGACCTGGGTTTTCTGCCAGCGATTCAAGAGTTGACGCAATATTTCATTCTCGCGTCACTTGGTTGAGTTTTGGCCCTTGCGCCCTTGTTTGCAATTATATATTTTATTTTTAAAAAGCTAATTACTCCCCGACTCCAACCAAAATACAAATAAAAATTCCACTGCTAAGTTTTCCTGCTTGAAATAAAATTTAAAATTTTCCATCCAGCATATAAAAATCCACTTTTTTGCGTTGTCGTTCAAAAGGCAGATCGTACCAGTCTTTGCTCTGGGAGGCGATCCGAAACCCAATGATATCGGCTTTTTGCCCAGATTCAATTTTTCCACACGGGAGACGCAAAATCTCCCCCCCAAAACACGTTGCCATCATTAAAATTTCTTTGCGGCTAACACCTGGTAACAGTTTATCTGCCATACGTATTTCTTCGAGATAATTCAGAGAATCATTGCTGGCCAAAGAATCAGTTCCCAATGCCACCCGAATTCCTGCATCTAACATTTTTCTAACTGGAAGAATGTGGGTGCGCCCAAACCAGTGTGTACTTTTCGGACAAAATACCGCTGCCTGCACGGCATCCATATCGTCATCAATAAAGTTACAATGAACTGCGACCGTTTCGCTTAACACATCCAGAGACTTAAGATATCGGGTAGGAGTCGTACCTGGAACCCGCCAATTCATATCAAAAGCCTGCCTTTCTTTTAATAGATCGACCAAAGGGCCTCCGCCTTTTTCAATAAACTGCACCTCTTCATCCGTTTCCGCCAGATGGGTTGACAGAAGGCATTCATATTTTTTTGCCAATTGATCCAAGTATTGCCACAACTTTGCAGAAACAGAATAAGGTGCGTGCGGAGCGATCCCTAAATTACATTTCGTAGCATGAGTTTTTAAAATCGCCTCTACTTCGTCAGCGATGACCTCGGCTCTATCTTCTTGAAAACCAATAGTTTCTAAAAATAAAATGCTACGGAACCCTAAATCAACAATGGACTTCAACAAGGCCGGATCTGCGACATAATCAGCTAGGCCAGTTACGCCAGAGGCTTTCATTTCATCCGCACCCATGCGTATACCCCTTATTCTTTCCTCATCACTCAAGGCAGCGTTAAGTGGAATCAAATCACCAATCCAACTGGCAAAGGTTTTTGCAGGTGAAAGTTTTTTTTCAAGGGCCGTCAAACCAAGATGGCTGTGGGCGTTGATAAAACCCGGCATGAGCAAGTGGTCCGAAAGATCCAGAGTTTCTTCTGCCTCTCTTTCCGTAGGAGAAGAAGAAATTGCTACAATATCCCCCTCCTCTATTATCAACTCACCGTTTTCAATCGGCTCACCACATTGGGTAAGTAAAACGCCGAATTTTATTTTTAAAGCCATAGGACCACACCTAACGGGAGAAGAAATACTAGTAAGCCTATAATAAAAGGATCAACAATTTTTTAGCATTACGAGCATCGCCGTATTGGCCTCACGCCAAGTGGGGTTAAAAAAAAGTGGTGTCGCGGTATTGCTGATAGGATTCACCCAGTTGCTCTCGCAAAACCTGCTCTTCAGTTCTGGCGCGGAAAATATTCAAAGGAACCACCACTGCAAAAACATAAACCAGGCAAATCGTAGAACCACAGGCTAGAAACAATCCACTCAGAGTCAGAACAATGCCAACATAAACAGGATGACGTAAATATCGATATACTCCGCAGGTCACCAATCGGTCTGTACCCGGTAAAACTGCCAGCGAAGGTCCCAACGTCAACATGGCCAGAATCCACAAGATCACTCCCACAGCACTAACTGATAATCCTGCATAAACCAACTCATCATAACCGAAGCCAAAATTCTTGGGCCCCAAGTAGGCAAACACCAAAGGCAAAAGGTAAAGCGATGGAACCAGAATATTCAGCAAAAACCGCTGATTGGAACTAAGATTTTTTATATCAATCATGAATAAAAAAGAATTTAATCTCCCCCCTCTAACGAGGAGAGGCAGATAGCAATAACTCTACAAATAAACAAACCCCTATTTCGGCTCCACAAACTATTGTAAGTTGCCCCCACGGCTAGTGGTGGTTATTTTTTTGTTAAAAATTTCTCTGCCTTCCAGAATTTCCAGGTCAATTACCACTTTAAAAAACGGCAGAGATAATTTCATATCTTTGAGTTTGACAGCATCTTTTTCCGAAACGAGGATATATTTGACTCCTTCTTGGGAAGCTATGGACTCCAGTTCTTTAATATCATTCAAACTGTACTCATGGTGATCGGGGAAAGCTTTAAACATTTTTAGTTGCACCTGCACGTCTTGCAGAATCTGCCGAAAACCTTCCGGTTTAGCAATTCCACAAAAGGCGATGACGGGCTGACCTTTTAAAACTTCCGCATCACAAACATCACCATTTCGCATATTAATTATAGAGTCCAACCGAAGATGGGTTTTTATTTGTGGAATGGAACCAAGATATTTCGACGCAAACTTAACGGGACCTCCCGAATAACGGGTGAAGCAGACCATATCTGCTCTTTGCGTTTCACTGGCTGGCTCTCTTAATTCTCCTGCTGGAAATAGGTAATTGTTCCCCAAAGGTCTTTGATGGTCAAAAAGCAAAATGTCTAAATCTCTGCGCAAAGCCAGATGTTGGAACCCATCATCAAGAATCAAGGTATCGATTTCATAATTTTTCAAAGCATAGCGGCCCGTTTGAAACCTGTCTGCGCCAGTAAGTATAGGAACGTTCTTCAATTTTTCCGCCATCATTACGGCTTCATCCCCAACCCATTCAGGTGAGAGAAGAATTTCTTTTCCATCGCAAACCACGTTTACGGGTTTATTAGATTTACCACCATAACCGCGGGTAAGGATAGCTGGTTTGAATCCATTGCCCCTTAGGATCTCGGCAATCATCATCACAAAAGGTGTCTTACCTGTACCTCCCAGCGTCAGGTTACCCACACTGATCACCCTGCAATCGAGACTGCGTCGCGGAAAAATTCCCCAGCGGTAAGCCCAAAGCCGGAAGTGATGGCCCAGAAGGTAAAAAAACGAGATGAACCTAAAAAACCAGAAAACAGGAACCCAATACCATTGCCTATTTGGGGATATTATTTTGTAGAATAGCTCTGACATAATTATCGATATTTTTAAAACCTCTCCGAAAGGAGTATACTCCCAGCCTATGAATTTTCTGTACTATATTCTTACTGGAGGCATCCTCCTTATTATCTCTCCTTTCCTGCTTATAAGGGGCTTGGTTTCCTCCACCTTTCGAAATGATATTAAGGAAAGGTTGAATGGCGTAAAAACTCTTCCAAAATTAAAAGAGAGCTTGTGGATACATGCCTCATCTGTTGGCGAAGTACGTTTGGCAAAAACTCTTATCACCGTTTTGCAGGAACAGGGCGAAACCCGGCCCATCGTTTTATCCACATTCACTCCTACCGGGTATGCCCTTGCGATAGAAGAAAAACTACCAAATGTTTTCAGATTGCCCATCGACTTCCCCTTGTGGTTGAATCCGGTCTTTGATCGAATAGAGCCTTCACAACTGATTTTAATCGAAGCGGAATTATGGCCTTGCCTGTTACGGCAATGCAAAAAAAGAAAAATACCCGTTGCGCAAGTCAACGGTCGAGTCTCAGAAAAATCTATACAAAGGTACGGAAAACTCAAGAGCTTCTTTTTATGGATAACCGAGGCGGTGATCTTATTTTCCATGCGCTCTCAAACCGATGCTGATCGGTTGATAGAACTGGGCATTCCTGAAGAAAAAATACAGGTGACGGGTAACATTAAATTCGATATTCTTCCCACCGGGTCCAACGAACTAAAGTCTATCGTCTTCAACACCAATTCTTTTTTAATCGTTTTTGGGTCAACCCGACCTGGTGACGAAGGCCCGGTTATGGAGGCTTTTACAAGATTAAAAAAAGATTTCCAAAATATCATTGGAGTGATCGCACCCAGACATATGCAACGTTGCCGTGAAGTGGAAGACCTCATCCGAGAATTTAGTGTTGAATACACCTTGCTTTCCAATATACCGGAAGGAGATTGGGCCAACCACCCCGGTTCATTAATACTTGTGGACAAGTTGGGAGTCTTAAACAGCTTTTATTCCAACGCTAAACTGGCTTATGTCGGCGGTGGATTCAACCCACGTTTTGGCGGCCAAAACATTCTCGAACCAGCTGTGTTCGGCACACCTGTCCTGTTTGGCAAGCATATGAATAATTTTGAAGAAGAAGCCAGATTGCTCACTGAATCGGGTGGCGGAATTCAGCTGCAAAAGGAAGAAGAACTCTACCAAACCCTCAAAAGGTTGCTATTAAATTCCGAAGAAAGACAAAAGGCCGGCCGGGCCGCAGCAGAAACGGTGCGCAACCACCGTGGCGCCGTGCTTCGCACTGTAAAAGTCATCGAAAAAACTCGTTGAATATCAGTTTTGCATTCCTATGACTCGTTTCTACCACATCCTCTCTCTAATCATCGCTGTTGTGATGGTTCCTGTTTTCACAGCACTGGCGGTTTTCTCCAAGCATAAATTTAAATTTCTGCGGCACCATTTTGGTTTCGTCCCGATAATCAAAAAGGGAGAAAGCGAAACTCTCTGGCTTTATGCTCTTTCGTTAGGAGAAGTGAAAGCGGCAGCTCCCGTTCTGAAAAACTTACATAATAAAAATCCACATCTCAAAATCGTGGTCTCGGTCACGACGGATTCCGGTTATGAAGGTGCTGTGAAACATCTTAAAATGGCGGAGAACATTTTCTTCCATCCATTAGACTGCCTGCCTTTTACCTCTCTGGCCCTGAATAGAATCAAACCCGATCTCTATATTGTGACCGATACCGGGTTCTGGCCAGGCCTGACCGATCAACTACATAAACAAAACACCCCGCAGATTTTATTCAATGGTCGTATTTCGCATCGCTCTGCAACAGGTTATTTAAAAGTAGGCTCACTTTTCAAAACCATGTTCCAGCAATTCGACCTACTCTGCATGCAAAATGAAAACAGCAAACAAGCGACTGTAGCTTTCGGCGTGACCCCTGAGAAGGTTGAAGTGATTAGCGATCCAAAATTTGATTCGTTGCAACCCTTAACGGATGGAGATAAAAATCGGTTGCGTGAAACTTTCAAGCTAAAGGAAGACACACCGGTATGGATAGCTGGCAGCACCCATGCTGGCGAGGAAGATATTATTTTGAACGCGCATCAGCAACTAAAAGAAAAGCACCCCGGTCTGATTTTGATTCTTGCTCCAAGGAGAATAGAACGAATAAACGAAGTGATCGCTTTACTGCAAAAGAAAAACCTTTCTTTCGCTCGCCCTTCGTCACACGAAATCTCAAAGTCTGTCGTTCTATTAGATACGATGGGCGAATTGGCGAAGGTTTATTCTCTGGGGCAGGTGGCGTTCATCGGCAATAGCCTGATCGAGCCGGGGGGAGGACATAGCCTAATCGAACCCTTGTCACATGGCGTAGCCGTGTTGCATGGGCCTCACATCGAAAATATCGGTCATGTCGCCGATGAAGCACATACAATCGGATTGGCATTCACTGTAAACAATTCGGAAGAAATTGTAAAAACGGTTCACTCCTTATTGGAGCATAAAGAACGACGAATGGAATTGGCCGGGAAAGCAAAAAAGCTTATCGAAGGCCATCAAGGAGTATCAGAAAAAATGGCTGGAATAATTCAAAATGTTTTGCGACTAACTAGATAAATAGCCCGGCTGCATCAGTCGAACAATAACCTGATTATCCCTGTGCTTAGTAGTGGCGAAATCTCATCACTTCAAAGTATAAAAGAGTCAGGAAAAAAGAGTTTTTTTCCTAACGGTAAAGTATCAGGGGGCTATCACCTGATCGGCGATATTGGCCCGCTGGTATTGATTTGTGAAGGGTATGCAACTGGAGCCAGCCTTTATGAAGCAACAGGCATTCCAACCGTAGTAGCCTTTAATTCAGGTAATCTGCCCAAGGTAGTCAGTGAACT
>DUZG01000017.1 GCA_013349585.1 Nitrospinota bacterium
CGTTCTGGGAATCCAGAAAAAATTTGAATCGGCTGCACCCCATTTTTTGAAAGCCATTGAGCTGGACAAACAATATGAAAAACCCTTCGTAATCCAAATGCTAACCGCCTTGGGTAAATATAATCCGGCCACAGAAAAACCGATCAACCAGCCCAAGCCGCAGGCCCCTGAATCCGAACCGGCAAAACAAGCCAAGGTCGCACCCACTAAAGCAGAAGAAGCCAAAAAAGAAGAAGGTTCCAGTTCAGACCATAAAATGGAAGAAGGTTCCAAAAAAGTCAACAAATTGACTCAAGTTAAAGGAAAGATTCTTATAAACGGCAAAGCTCCCAGCCCGAACACATTGGTGTTTTTAGAAACAAAAACAAAGCTTCCAGTACAAGGGCAGGTAAAAGCTCCCACTTTAACCATCCAACAGAATGGTCTGAATTTTCTTCCACGCCATTCAGTTATACAAACGGGAACCACCGTGACCTTCGCTAACCACGATAAAGAAGTTCATAATATTTATTCAAAATCTCTAAGCAACCAATTCAACCTAGGGGCTATGGCTTCGGGGTCTTTCAAATCCATTGCATTCAACACCGCCGGCCCCATCGTGTTGCGTTGCAATATGCACAAAGACATGATCGGCACTCTCTTTGTCGTTCCAAATGGTCACTACACCCAACCCAACGCAAAAGGCGAGTACGAATTTAAAAATGTCAAAAGTGAAGGCTATATCATGCAGGTCTGGGCACCCATGTTGAGTCCAGACGAAGTTGTAAATAATATTCGCTCGGCAGACCTCACGGGTGTAGACCAGACTTTTGATTTCGATATCAAGTCGGCATCGGTTCCTGGGGAAATCCACGACATGACCGACCCCACCGACTACAACGCGATCGTCGACAATATTGAAAGAGAAATGTTCCAAGCCATCGAAGACTGGAAAAACGGCAAAAAATTCATCTCGCGAAAACGTATGTTGATGGCTGTCACCAAACATTTTGCAGGAGAAGGCCTGAAAGGCGCCATCGCCAAAAGTTTCAGTTCCAAACGCAGCATACTTCTGGAACGAAAACTGGATAAAATCCGCAAAGAAATTTCAGGCTACGGCAAAGCAGAAGAGCTCGTGACTGAAGCATCTCTCAAGAGCCAAGCCAAATTCACGGTTGCTGCATTGCGCAACACCGTGAAAGAGCTGGAAGCCCGGATTCAGCCCACCACCCTGGGCAACTAGGCGCGGGAAATATCAAGGCCCACTACCCCGCCTGAAAAAAATAGAGTAAACTTATATAGAAACGCAACGATAATAGTTCACCTCAAAAAATCTTTGACTATTGACCGCGGGGTTAACCCCGCTGACCCTGATGAGTTTAAAATTATTCAATACAATGAGCGGAAAGAAAGAAGAGTTCATTCCACAAAAAGAAAAACAGGTTGGCATGTATGTCTGTGGTGTCACCGTCTACGACTACTGCCATGTCGGTCACGCTCGCGCAGCTATCGTCTTCGACACGCTTTACCGCTATCTGCAATATTTGGGCAACGATGTCTGTTTCATCCGTAACTTCACCGACATCGATGACAAGATCATCAACCGCGCCAATGAAGAAGGAATCGACTGGCAGGAGGTCAATCGAAAATATATCGAAGCCTTTCATCAGGATATGGGAAAACTCAATATCGCCTCCCCCACTGAAGAACCGAAAGCCACCGATCACATACCCCAAATGCTGGAGATGATCCAATCCCTTGTCGATCAGGACAAGGCTTATGAATCAGGAGGCGATGTGTTTTATTCGATAAAATCGTTCAAGGACTACGGTTGCCTCTCCGGGAAAAACATCGACGATTTGCAGTCAGGGGCTCGAGTCGAAGTCAACGACACCAAAAAAGATCCGCTGGATTTTGCGTTATGGAAAAAGAGCAAGCCGGGTGAACCTTCGTGGGAAAGCCCATGGGGACCGGGCAGACCGGGCTGGCATATCGAATGCTCGGCGATGAGCAAAAAGTATCTCGGTGACACCTTCGATATTCATGGCGGTGGCAAAGATTTAGTATTTCCGCATCATGAAAACGAAATTGCCCAATCTTGCGGTTGCACCGGCAAACAGCCCGTTCGCTATTGGGTTCATAACGGATTCGTCAACATCGACAAAGAAAAGATGTCTAAATCATTGGGCAACTTTTTTACTCTTCGCGATGTCTACAAAAAATATCACCCGGAAGTATTGCGACTGTTTTTAATAAGCAGTCAGTACCGCAGTCCGATAGATTTTTCTAAAAAGAACCTCGAAGATGCAACCAAGGTGATGACTCGATTTTATGAAGGGCTGGCCGGGGCAAACGAAAAATTAAAAGACCTCGACACAAATTCTATTTCAGATTTCCAGGACAAGGTTAAAGAACATACTCTAACAAAAGGTTTTAAAACGGCGATGAATGACGACCTGAACACCGCCGTTGTCATGGCTCAACTGAACGAAGGGCTACGAAACATCAACTCGGCGTTAAACAATGAGGACGGCCTGGAAGATTTTGCTGTGTATACCCATGCATGGATCAACGTTGGAAAAGTTATCGGATTGTTTTCACGTACCCCTGAACAATTCGAAACGGAATTATTTGCAATCAAAAACAAAAACCTTAATCTTGACGTTAAAAAAATAGAACAATTGATTGCCAACCGCAATGCGGCACGTAGATCCAAAAACTGGGCGGAAGCCGACCGCTGCCGTGATGAATTAACTGCAATGGGTGTGCTGACTGAAGACACTGCCAACAGCACTGAATGGAAGATCAAATGATCGCTGCGGAAAAATTTTCAGATGCCTATTTCAAATTTACCCGCGTCTTAAATCAGTTCGAAGTTCGAAAAGAAGACCACACGATACGCGTCCCCGAAAAAGTAATTCGCTGCATCTGGAACGACCAGTTGTTTTGCACTCCCAAGCTCAAAACTCAGGACGATCAAAACTTCGAAATCATCTAGCCCGGCTAATGGAATTTTGGCAAAGGACCCGACTTCACCAGCTCAACCATCAAGGTCAACGGCAAGGTCTACGAAGGGGATGTCGAACTGCATGTTTATGCTGCCGATGGGAGAGCCATGGTCATTCTAAGAACCCGGATTTCGACAATGTCATTCTGCACGTCTATATGTGGCAGGGACGTGGAAAACAACCGCCTAAACACAACAAAAAAAATAATGCGACATTTGATTTTTAGATAAAAGATTTCATGACCAAAGGAGCCAGCGACAATAAGTTAATCCGATTTATGAAACATTATATTTTTGGCGATCAGAAAGAAATGCTGCGGCTGCTATCCTCCTAAAAACAGGTGCAAGGACTGATGCAGGTTTATCAGGGTTTCTGCACTCAGAGCTAGAATAACTGCTTGCATTGCCCCTTCCCTGATGTGGTTGGCAAGTATTTCTCCTAAAAAACACTAAAAATACAGCATTCTAGTTGCGCATTCCATTAATTTCCCGTAAAATTTTCGTCCCCCTTGATTCTATTGAAAAATCAGGATAAAGTGTAGTTTCCCTATCATATTAAGGAATTTCTGTATTAAATGGATCATTTAGACGAGCTTGAAAATCAAAGCATTTTTATCCTCCGCGAAGCCTACAAAAACTTCAAAAATCTTGCCATGCTGTGGTCTATTGGTAAAGATTCTACGATTTTGGTCTGGCTGGCGCGTAAGGCCTTTTTTGGGCATTGCCCCATCCCTCTGGTTCATATAGACACCACCTATAAAATCCCCGCGATGATCGAATATCGTGATCATTATGCAAAGAAGTGGGGATTGAATCTAGTAGTAGGAAAAAACCAGAAGGCATTGGATGAGGGTATGAACCACGAAAAAGGGCGCATGGTTTGTTGCGAAGCACTGAAAACTCAAGGCCTGCACTGTATTATGGAAGAACATGGTTACACCGGACTCATTCTCGGAATCCGCCGCGATGAAGAAGGCACTCGCGCCAAAGAAAGATATTTCTCACCGCGAGATAAAAACTTTGAATGGAACTTCAAAGATCAGCCGCCCGAGTTATGGGATCAATATAAAACTACATTTGCGGACGACACTCACATTCGCATCCACCCCATTCTTCATTGGACAGAGTTGAATGTGTGGGAATATATTTTGCGGGAGAAAATCCCCATCATTGATCTCTATTTCGCAACTCCAGAAGGAAAGCGTTACCGGTCTTTAGGTTGTGCACCCTGCACAGGCACCATAGATTCCAATGCCAAAAACGTGGAAGAAATCGTTGAAGAGTTAAAATATAACACAACAACATCAGAGCGTTCCGGAAGGGCACAGGATCAAGAAAACACCTATGCCATGCAGAAACTCCGAGCCCGAGGGTATATGTAATGGGCAATAATGGAGACGCACAAGAACTTGCCAGTCGCTTGATGCGGATGGTCATCGTAGGTCATGTGGATCACGGCAAATCTACTTTAGTAGGTCGTCTACTTTCAGACACAGGGAGCCTCCCTGAAGGGAAACTCGACTTCGTCAAAGACATCTGCAATCAGCAGGGGAAAGATTTCGAGTTTGCCTTCCTACTCGATGCATTGCAAGAAGAGCAGGAACAAGGTATCACCATCGATACCTCACAAATCTTCTTCCATACCCCAAAAAGAAAATACGTCATTATTGATGCTCCCGGTCATAAAGAGTTCCTGAAAAATATGGTAACGGGTGCCGCCGATGCAGAAGCGGCGCTTCTTCTCATTGACGCCAAAGAAGGCGTTCAGGAGCAATCTCGCCGACACGGTTACATTCTTAAACTGCTGGGTCTCACACAGGTAGCAGTGGTCATCAACAAAATGGATTTGGTGGGATACGACGAAAAAGTGTATTCCAAAATCAAAACGGAGTACTCCAAATTTTTAGAGTCACTAGGAGTTGAAGCGAGAGAATTTATCCCCGTTTCAGCAAAGTTGGGCGTCAACATTGCCGCGTTGAAAGATGAAATGCCTTGGTACAAAGGCCCCACTGTTTTAAATATGCTGGATCAATTCGAGAAAAAGCCGAGACCCGATCATCTTCCCTTCCGCTTTCCCGTACAAGACGTGTATAAATTTGACGAACGCAGAATCATTGCCGGGAGAGTTGAATCAGGTAAGCTCAAGGTAGGAGACCGTGTTATCTTCTCGCCCTCAAGCAAGCAGGCCGTCGTCAAAACCATCGAAGCCTGGAGCGTACCCGAACAACCGAACGCAGCAACCTCTTCGGAGTCCATTGGATTCACTTTGGATGAACAGATTTTTGTCGAGCGTGGAGATGTTTGTACTTTGATGGACGAGTTACCTATCGTTTCTACAACTTTCGATGCCAATGTTTTCTGGATGGGAAAACGCAACCTGGAAAAAGGCCGTAAATTCACAATCAAGCTGAACACTCAGGAAGTGGAATGCGAAGTCCATGAATTTAAAAAAGCCATCGATGCTTCCACTCTTGAGACATTAAGCAATCAAGACTACATAGCAAAAAATGATGTCGCGGAACTTACACTGAAAACAAGATCTCCAGTGGCGTTCGATCTTTTTGGGTCAATCGCGTCCACAGGCCGTTTTGTATTGGTCGATGAATACGATGTCTGCGGTGGCGGAATTATCACCACCTACAGTCCGATTACCAAAGAAGACAAACTCAGAGACGAGGTCCGTACCCGCGATTTCAACTGGATAAAAAGCGACATCAAACCAGAAGAACGCGCTTATCGCAATGGGCACCGTGCCGTATTGATCCTCATCACCGGCGAACCGTTGTCAGGAAAAGGACCGTTGGCAAGGACCCTTGAGTACAGTCTTTTTCAGAACAATTTCCAGAGCTACCTTTTAGATCGCAGAAATGTGAACCTGGGTGTCTCGGCTGATTTAAGCGAGTCCACTGTTGAAGATGAATCAGCAAGGCGGCTGGGGGAAGTGGCAAAACTGTTTCTCGATGCCGGGCATGTGGTAATTTCCACATCCAACGCTTTTCACAAAGAAGTTCAGGAAGACCTCAGACTGCTGGCGAATCCTTACCAGGTGATAGAAATACAGGTCGCCTCGCAACCCACAGGCGAACCCGATATCATCCTGTCTCTGGATGAAGCTCAAGACACAAAAATAGCATCGACCAAAATTCAGGACTTTCTGAAAGAAAAGAAGATATTAATGGGACATAATTATTCCATTTAGCGGTGTAGACCCGCCCCGCTGGCCAATAGGTCTATACTCTTAAAGCGAAACTATTGCCTTCAAGCTTCTGGATGTTGAGTTTCAATAGTTTCCCCATGACAAGGGGGATAAAGTGAGTTGCTTAAAAGTTACAAATAGATCCCATCTACTTAAAGAATTAAGGATTGACATTACCCGCTTTATCGGGCATTAATGACGCTTTCGAAACCTAAACATCTAAAGGGTTATCATGCCAAAAATTAAAGTCATCAACACCGAAACGGATGAAACCTTTGAATTTAAAGCAGGTTATGGTGCCAATTTCCGACAGGCAGCTCTTTATAATGATGCCCAGGTTTATAAAGGCCTCAACAAATTCCTCAATTGCCGAGGAACAGGTTTATGCGCCAAATGCGTAGTGGAAGTTGAACCCATGGAAAACGTCAACGGGCGCACTTTCTTCGAAAAAATCCACAAACTCGAAGACCACCAAAAACTCGGCTGCCGAATAAAAGTCTACGGCGACATAACCGTCAAAGCCGCCATCGCAGACTAACGTTCGCTAGTTTACTCTCCTTAAATTTTACCCTTGGTCCACTGCGCAATTCTGTAGTGCCGTGTTACCAAATCAACATGACACCAAATATCTGGATCGCCTGGTTTGCTTTATCCACCCGCGATGACGTATTCAACCCCTCTCCCCCTTATCAGAAGAAGCAAAACTATCCAGAAGCTTGAAGGCAATAGTTTTCCTTTAAGAGAATAGATCTTCTGGCCCCACACCGAGTGGTCGCTTAGATTTGCAGGACGATGAGCAAAGGCATGAGTATCAGTCCAATCACCGCGACCAGAGCGTGCGCCAAAACATCCCAACGTTTGCTGAAGGGCACCAGAGCAACCATGTATAGAACCACCGCATAATCTATCAACGTGTTCTCATGATGCGTCTGATTCATAATGAGGAAGTAAACCAAACAGAACGTGATGGAGTAAAACAGATATTTATGTATTTTCCGAGTATCGACCGTATTTTTCTGAAAGGCAATGAACAGGCCCAAAAATATATTGACCAAATAAAACCCCATTGCCGTCAAAACCCAGACGAGGGACGGAGAAGCTAGAATTTTTGTAAAAAAATCCATATAACGTTAACCTTTTCTATGAAAGTTCCTGTTTACAATAAAGAAAGTATTTAAAAACAACATCCGCCTTGAATATAATTTTGGCTTCTTATAACCACCCGTTGTAAAACGGGGATTATAACTTATCCTCCATTTTCATGCTTTTGCAAAGGTCTTCTTGACAAGGGAATAGCTGAGGTTTAAGGTTAGGTAAGTACAAGAAATAAATATTTATTCGTTTTTTGAAACCGAAAGGGGGATTTTGTGAGTGAATCCGACGGGGCTGAACGCAGTTTTGAAAAATTATCCAAAGCCATTACGGAAGCGGTAATGAAATCACCTAAGGTAAAAAAGATTGTTGCGGAAATTCAGAAAAACGAAGAAATCTGCCCAAAAAGCTTTATGGTTCTTGTACTTAAAATGGAAGTGCTTACCGACTCACTTGAATTAGAAGTGGAAGAAGAGCTCACCGAAGAACAACAACCGGCTCCCAAGAAACGCGCGAGTAGGAAGTCTCCTAAAAACAACCAGTTCATCGATGGGCAACAGCTTTCCAAAAAAGAAATCGAGTTCCAGGAATTTTCCAATAAAAAATTTAACACCGAAGACTGGCTTAAGAAAAACGGGCTTATTTTCTAAGTCCTTGCTTTTTTATCTTGACTAATGTCTTCCTCTTTCAACTTGAATTTAACAAGAAAGAGGATGGCCTAAAATGAACCCTTCCAAAAAGCGATCCTCTCCGCGCACTCCAGCATTAGCAGAGAAATTCTATCCAGAAAATCCAGTCGAATTAGAAAAGAAAATAGCATTTCATTTAGGCGACCTTTCGAAGAACAAGCGAAAGGCCATTGGAGTGGTGTCTCCCCACGCCGGCCTCATTTATTGCGGTGATGTTGCGTGCGCGGTGTATTCTCGAATCGAGATACCGGAAACAGTAATTTTATTAGGCCCCAACCATACAGGTCAGGGCGAAAAAAATTCGGTCATGACAAAGGGCACATGCTCAATGCCCATGGGCGATATTGCTATCGATGAAGAACTGGCAACCCTGATATGCAAAGAAACCCCTATCGCAAAGCCCGATCCTGCTGCCCATCAATTCGAATATTCGCTGGAAACCCAGCTTCCATTTCTACAGTACCTCAAAAAAAATTCCTCATTGTTCCTATATGCCTGAAGAAAGTGGATTTCTCCATATGCAATAAATTAAGCGAAGGGATTGTCAAAGTTTTAGAGCAAACAGGAAAAAAAGCTTTGATTATCGCAAGCTCTGACATGACACATTTCGAGTCTCATAAGGTTGCCGAAGAAAAAGATAAAAAAGCCATTTCCAAAATCGAAAATCGCGATGCGCTCAGTCTTGACGAAACGGTGCGACAAGAACAAATATCGATGTGTGGGGTGAATCCGGTGACTGTCATGCTGCTTTGCTGCGAAAAACTGGGTGCACAGAAATCCGAACTGATCGAATATAAAACTTCCGGGGATGTTAATGGAGATAAAAACCGGGTGGTGGGATATGCTCGAGTTATCGTGACTTAAAATTAGCTTTTGTAATGCATCAACTCAATTTCATATTTATCCGGGTCTTCGGTAAATATAAACCTTGTTCCGTTTGAAGACTCTAAGGGCCCTTCTGTAATAGGAACACCTGCTGCATTGAGTTTGTCTATACATACTTCCAAATCATCTACTTCAAAAGCAAGATGGACCAGATCTTCAGGAACATGTACCCTCCCTGAATCAGAAAAAGAACATAATTCTAATTCGCAATCCATCTCTGGAAACTTAAAGAACACCAGCTTCGAACCGCGAGGCGAAGTTTTTTGCTCGATTACTTCCATCCCCAAAATGTCCTGATAAAAAGAAATCGATTTATCCATATCAGAAACTCTGAACCGAGTATGTAAATATTTTTTTATCATGACTTGTAATTGAACTGAACAACGGGCTGGTACTTATCCATTTGTTTTTTCACCAAGACCACCAGTTCTTGCAAACGTTCTTCGTTAACAGCCTCAAATCGTAGCACCAGAATAGCCTGCGTGTTTGAAGCGCGTATCAAAGCCCAACCGCCATCAAACTTAATGCGAACACCATCGATATCTATAACATCATATTTTTCTCTGAAAATCTTTGTTAGCTCGCGGACAATTTCAAATTTTTTGTCATCAGGGCAATCTATCCGAATTTCAGGGGTAGAAGCTGTCTCCGGCAAGTCGGCAAGCATTTCAGAAACCTTTTGCTTTGACTCCGCTACAATTTGAAGGATTCGACATGCTGCGAAAACAGCATCATCAAAACCGTAGTAATTGTCAGCAAAACATATATGGCCACTCATTTCTCCAGCCAATAGAGCTCCTGTTTCACGCATTTTATTTTTTATCAGAGAGTGCCCAGCCGCCGCCATAATAGGGATTCCCCCATGCTTTTCAATATCTTGATAAAGGTTCTGCGAACATTTGACTTCTCCAACGATGGTAGCTCCTGGCTTCCGAGAAAGAATATCGCGAGCGAAAATGGTGAGCAGTTGGTCTCCCCATAAGATATTTCCTTTTTCATCGACAACCCCGATCCGGTCTGCATCGCCATCGAACCCGATACCGAGTTCTGCATTTTCAGAACGGACTTTGGCAATCAAGTGAGTCAGGTGTTCCGTAACCGTAGGATCAGGATGGTGATTCGGAAAAGTACCATCGGGTTCGCTGAACAGTTCGACAGGGTTTTGGCCCAGCTTTCTTAACAGATCCGGGCCAACAATTCCAAAACAGCCGTTACCGCCATCAACCACGACTTTTACCTTTCGCGATATCTTTAAAATGGAACATATCTTTTCCATATAATTACCCAGCACCCCTTGCTGCCTTGTGTTGCCAGCCCCTGTTTCGAAATCGTTTGCTTCGATTAATCTTTTCAACGCCTGCACTTTTTCGCCGTATAAACTGTGCAAGCCCTGGCTGATCTTGAATCCATTGAACTCTGGTGGATTGTGACTGCCGGTAATCATAACCCCGCCATCGGCTTTGAAATGATGCAGAGCAAAATACGTCACCGGTGTAGGCACCATTCCGATATCGATGACATCGCATCCTGTCGAATTTAATGCCTGCGAAAGGATATCTCTAAATCCAATCGAACTCGAACGCACATCCCTGCCAACCACCATTGTTTTGCCACCGCCTCTCCTGATATAGGTACCAATGGCTTTGCCAATACTTGCTACAGATTCTGAGGTGAGGTCTTGGCCCACGATGCCACGGATATCATATTCCCGGAAAATTTGCGGATTGATAGAAGAAGTCATAATTGTTTTTATCCGTTAAAAAAAAATTATTCAGGAAGAAGAGTCATCTTCGTTAAAAATTTCTTCGTTTTTTTCTGTTTCTGTCGGTTTTTTAATAAGCGTGCTGGTCATCTCAAAATTTTTTCCTTCACGAAATATTTTCAAGTTGATAGTCTGACCCGGAGCCAAAGCTAATAGTTTACGACGAAAGATAATAAAATTGTCGATAGGCTTATGTTTGAATTCAACGATGATATCTTTTTCCTTCAGCCCTGAAGTCTCTGCTGGACTTTCTTTCTCCACTCTCTTTACTATAAGCCCGTCTGAACTTTCAAAGTCTAACTCGGCAGCTTCTTCATTGGAAATGGGTGTTGCACTGGCACCAAACCATCCTCGCTCCTCTTCGCCAACAATCAGAATACCCATTACTTCTTTCACTGCATTTATGGGGATAGCAAAACCGATCAGTTGAGCCTGCTGAATGATCGCAGTATTGATTCCAACAACTTCCCCATGCAGGTTTATTAATGGACCTCCACTACTTCCCGGGTTGATAGCCGAATCGGTTTGCAAGTAATTTACGAATCGATCTTTGGGGTGTGGAGAAACTCTCTCCTTGGCACTGATTAATCCGGACGTGACAGAATGTTGAAATCCTAATGGGTTTCCCATTGCTAAAACAACTTCTCCCATTTTCAGTGCATCCGAATCACCAAAAGGAAGAACATTGGAAATAAAATCCAGATCGATTTTAATCAGCGCCGTGTCCGACAACCGATCAATGCCTATAATTTGTGCAGGATATTCTTTTTGCTCTTCCGACAGAACCACACGAATATCAACTGCGTTAGAAATAACATGAGAATTGGTAAGAATATATCCCTGCTTATTAATTAAAAATCCGGACCCCAGACTGAGTCCTTCCGAATTAAATGGGACGGGAACTTGAAAAGGTACAAAATCAAGAATGCTGGATACAATAGGGATATTAAACGGCAATAAACTGTTTGGATCGATTCCAATGTTGGCGTCTTTTTCTTCCAGCCTTACCGTATAGATATCGACTACCGCCGATTTGATGGATTGCGAAATCCGAGCAAAGGTCTGATTGTCTATAGAGATGGGATCTCTATTTCCACTTTCCTCAACATCATCCAACCGGGTCCAGAAGTTTTTCAGGTCGATATCTTCTATGGAAATATCCTGAAAACGCTTGTCAAATATAGAATCATCTTTATTAACGAGTACTCTATTAGCCTGCTGCGCTGTTTGAGAAACCGAACAACCTTGGTTTGCAATGCAAAGCATTACCAGCAAAGGTATAAACCAACGTATAGAATTTAAAAAGTATTTTGAAGAATGTAGGGTAGCTAACATTAGAAAGGGTTCCGCGTTAAACCGCCGTCAACAGTGAAGTTTGTTGCCGTAATCCATGAGGATTGTTCGGAAGCAAGGAACAGAGCCAGTCCGGTTAAGTCCTCCGGCATTCCCATTCTTTTCAAGGGAATGGATTTACCCGTCTGTTCCATAATATCCTTCTTAGCCTGCTCAGAAGACGGTCCGTTCCCCTGTGCCTCGGCTTCCTGTTCCCAAGACCGACTCCATACCGGACCGGGCGAGATTGTGTTGACGCAAATGCCATCTTCTGCCAGAGTTTGCGCAAGCGAAACCGTCAGATTCGACAGCCCTGCTTTCATTGCATTGTAATGCGGGAATATTTCCTGTGGGTCGGACGCAGCGATGGAAGATACATTAATAATACGTGGGCAAGAAGATTTTCGTAACGCGGGAATACTTAATCGGCAGAGACGAACTGCCGACATGAGATTGACCTGAAACGAATTTTCCCAATCTTCATCAGAGACTTCAAAAAAGTTTCCAAGCTTTAAAATCGCGCCGACATTATTAACAAGAACATCTATCCCACCAAAGACTTCTTGCACCTTATCAAAGAATGAACAAACACCCTCGGCTTTAGAAAGATCAGCAGCGAAAAAAAAATGACCCGAACCCTCTATCTCTTTTGCAAGAGAATCCAGCCGCTCGGTGCCACGTGAGCAACCTGCAACCTGCGCCCCTTCTTTTGCGAAGGCCAAGGCAAGAGCCCTGCCAATACCATCTGCTGCACCGGTTACAATTACTTTTCGGTTTTTCAAAGAAAAAAATTTAAGGTTTCAGACTGTTAATAAAGCGGGACAGAAGAATCGATCTTTTCAGACCATTCATTGATACCACCTCGCATGCTTTTCAGATTTTTAAATCCCATTTCCTGTAGTGCCTTGACCGCCTTCATAGAACGGACGCCGGCCTTACAATGCAGAACAATTTCTTCATCGGGTCTCAACCCATTAAGCTTGGACGGATCTTTTGCTTCTATGTCCCCAAGTGGAATCAGGATCGCCCCGCCAATTTTACAAATATCATATTCCGTGGGCTCCCGCACATCAATCAACCTGAACTCCTGCTTGTTGTCCAGCATCTGCTTAACCTGCTCAACTCCAATTTCAATTTCATCGTCCTCTGGAGATGCCTGAACTGGAACGATGCCGCAGAATTCTTCATAATCGATCAATTCTTTAATGGTCGGATTATCACCACAAATAGGGCAATCCTTATCCTTCTGGAGTTTCATTTCCCTGAACTTCATGGCCAAGGCATCGAACAACAGCAAACGGCCTACCAAGGTGTCCCCTTTTCCAAGAATCAATTTCACAGCTTCATTGGCCTGAAGGAGACCTACAATTCCCGGAAGAATTCCTAAAACACCGCCTTCTGCACAACTTGGCACCAATCCAGGTGGCGGTGGCTCGGGATATAAACATCGATAGCAGGGACCGACTCTGGAATCAAATACCGAAGCCTGACCTTCAAATCTCAATATACATCCGTAGATATAAGGTTTTTTCAACAGCACACAAGCATCGCTCGCAAGATAACGTGTAGGGAAATTATCTGTGCCGTCGATGATGATGTCGTAATCCTTAAAAAGGTCCATTACATTTTCAGACGACAACCTCAAATTATATGTTTTGACATCAATACTCGAATTCATATCAGCAATTCGTTCTTTTGCAGAATCGACCTTTAGCTTTCCCACCGTTGATTCGCCGTGGATCACCTGCCTTTGCAAGTTGCTCAAATCCACCACATCGAAATCAATCAACCCTAAAGTTCCGACTCCCGCCGCGGCTAAATACAGTGCCAGCGGAGAACCCAGCCCCCCGGTGCCAATCAATAGAACTTTCGCGTTACAAATTTTTTCCTGCCCTTCAACCCCTACTTCTGGCAACAATAAATGCCGACTGTAGCGATTGATCTGATCTGTAGTTAAAGCCATAACTGATATTCCTGTAAAAAACGATTAATTTCTATTTGTAGATATTAGACCCTATTTTATCACCCACTCGCCGTGGGGAGCAACAAGTCTATTCCCAAAAATCGAAAATAGATCCTGTCAAGCCTTTTACTCCAAATTCGCCAGCATTGCCTCCCCTGACAAGAAATCACTTGGCTGCCTTAACGGCAACTATTAAAGGTTGACTCGAATCCAGCGATGGAGCCTTCGAGAACCGAATCGGGAAGACAATAGGAAATACGAAAATAGCCGGGACAACCAAATCCACGGCCAGGCACCACCAGCACCTTTTTCTCTGCCAGTTTTTTCACGAACTCCACTTCATCATCGATCGGTGACTTCGGAAAGAAATAAAACGCGCCTTGTGGTTTCACCACATCGTAACCTATGCGAGTCAGCTCTCCATATAAAAAGTCACGCTTTTTTTTGTACTGCTCCACATCAACCGTCACCCCTTGAACATTTTTAACCACACGCTGGATCAAAGCCGGGGCATTCACGAACCCCAATACTCGATTTGAAAAAATCAACCCTGCAATCAGATTACCTGCATCTTCACATTTTGGCTGCACCGCCACAAACCCGATCCTCTCTCCAGCCAAAGCAATGTCCTTTGAGTGCGAGGTGATGTAAATGCTATTCTCATAAAGTTCAAGGATGTTCACAACCTCCACCCCATCAAAAGTTATTTTTTTATAAGGATCGTCTGAGATCAAATAAACCGCTTTCCCGATTTTTTCAGAATGCGTCTTTAATATTTCAGCTAATTGTTTCAGCTCTTCACGCGAATAAACCACGCCGGTGGGGTTGTTAGGCGAATTGACAATCACCGCCTTGGTTTTTTCACTGAGGGCGCCTTGTAAAGCATCCATATCAAGAGTGAAATCATCATGCGTTTTTACCGCTACAGCTTTACCACCATGATTATCAGCATAGAAAAGATATTCAACAAAATAGGGAGCAAAAATCAGGACTTCATCACCGCTATCAAGTAGGGTCTTGAGAGTGATATTCAATCCACCAGCGGCTCCACAAGCCATCACCAGATCATTTGCAGATAACGACACCTGGCATTCTTTAGAAAGTGTTTTAGCTATTACTTCTCTCACATCCTGAAGCCCCGCGTTTGGCATATAGCGGTGAAGTCCCGGGGAAGTATCCTTTGCGGCCTGCATCAGAGCCGTCTGAACTTCATCCGGGGGTTCAATAACCGGATTGCCCAATGAAAGATCAAAAACATTTTCTTCACCAAACTGCTTTTTAAGGAGAATCCCTTCTTCAAACATCTTCCTGATCCAGGAAGACTTTTCCATAAACCCGCTCACTTTTTCTGAAATAGCCATTCTTCCAATTCCTAACAACAAAATCCGTCAATAATTTATTAAACAAAAACTCACATCCTTATTATAATCTGCGGTAAGGTTCAACGGCACATTTTTATCACTTAAAGAAATTCAGCCATGGCGATTATTCAGTTTATTGATGTCTATAAGTCCTACCAAAGTGGAGCGGCATCTGTAACAGCATTGCAGGGCGTGAACCTGAGTTTCGAAGCCGGGGACTTTGTCACCATCATGGGCCCCAGTGGCGGCGGGAAAACCACTTTATTGAACCTGCTCGCGGGGCTGGATCTGCCAGATCAAGGACAAATTTTTTTACAAGGCCGAAAGGTATCTGACCTTTCTGACCACGATCTAACATTATTGCGACGAAAAGAAATTGGCTTTGTTTTCCAGTTTTTCAATCTGATGCCCACCCTGACAATTCAGGAAAATGTGGAACTCCCCCTACTTTTAGCGCACTCGTCGAAAACACAAGGCAGTCGCGTGCAAACACTTCTGGAGTATGTCGGGCTCTGGAATCGCGCCCAATCTTTTCCCGCAGAACTGTCAGGCGGTGAGATGCAGCGCGTCGCCATCGCCCGAGCGTTGGTGCATCAGCCTGTGATCCTTTTAGCCGATGAACCTACAGGCAACCTCGACTCGGAAAATGGACAAAAAATTATTGAGCTGATGCAACGTGCCGCATCTGATTTCAAAACAACCGTCATCCTAGTCACCCATAATCCTCAAATCGCCACCTGCGGTAACAAACATTTTGAAATTCGCGATGGAAAACTAACCCCCATTTCATCGTGAGCTTTCTTTACTACTTCAAAGATCTGTTCTTAGCCCTCATTCTGCGTCCGCTAATACGCGATCCATTTCGCACCGCTATCACAGTTTTTGGAGTGGCTGTCGGTGTCGCGGTTTTTCTCAGTATTCAACTGGCCAATCAGCAAACTATGATGTCATTTACCGAAAGCGTTGACCTGGTTCTCGGGCGCGCAGATGCCGTCATCCGGGTTGAAGGCATAGACTTTGATGAAACTCATATTGAAAAACTTCACGCCTTGAGGAAGGAAGTCAAGGCCTACCCCGTCATTGAAGGATATGGAGTCGAGTCAACCAGCGGCGAAGTTGTAGAAATCATCGGCACTGACATTTTGCAAGACAGCGGCATTCGTGATTTCTCTCTCAAAACTATAGAAAAAGGCCTGAAAGGATTATTACCTCTCATCATGGACCCTGCTGGAGTGATTCTGCCAGAAAAATTTATTCCAGGAGTCCAGTTTTACACAGGCAGTTCATTGCAGTTTCTGATAAACGGAAAAGAAAAAACACTCAACGTCAACGCCATACTTGAAAACGAGGGCATCGCGAAAGCCTTGAACGGAAACTTTGCTCTCATGGATATTGCTGCAGCGCAAAAGGTGTTCGATAAAATAGGCCGACTCGACCGCATTGATATCCAGTTCCTACATCCGTCGAAATTCGATGTCATGCAAAAAAAGATTTCTGCCCTATTGCCCGAACATCTTCTGGTCGAACGTCCACAACGTAAAAACCAGCAAGTCGAAAAAATGTTAAAAGCATTTCAATACAACCTTACCGCTCTAAGCTTCGTTGCCTTACTCGTTGCCCTATACCTCATCTACAATATGATCGCGCTCTCTGTTGTGCGACGACGGGTCGAAATAGGAACATTGCGTGCGCTCGGTGCAACACCCACCCTGATCGCACTTATATTTTTTCTCGAAGCCGGAATTATAGGTGCCGCAGGATCTATTTTAGGAATCGGGTTGGGATATTATTTTGCGCAATTCTCACTAGATGCTGTTTCTCTGACTGTCAATAATCTATACGCACCCAGCTACGTAACAGAAGTGGATTTCCACTGGCAGCAGATGGGCCCTTATTTTCTATTGGGAGTCGGGCTGTCTTTCGTTTCGGCATTGATCCCCGCCTGGGATGCGGCCACGACACAACCTACAACCGTAATGCGGCGCGGCAGTTACGACTTAAAACTCTTCCGTGGCAGTCGACAGTTAAATTTTTCTGCGGTGGTTGTTTTTCTACTCGCAGGATTCTGCACACAGCTTCCACCTATAAATCAGTTTCCCTATTTTGGATTCTTTTCTGTTTTCCTTATCATTCTGGGATTGTCTATGCTATCGCCAGCAGCATTGCTTTGGACGCGTGACCGATTTCACAATTTCTTTAAAAATATACTGGGAGGCGAAGGACTGCTGGCTTGCATGAACCTCTCCCAAAATGTAGGTAGGAATGCGTTAGCCGTTTCATCATTGGCCATTGCGTTTATGATGGTCATTAGCATGTCCATCATGGTTCACAGCTTCCGGCAGACCGTGATTGTCTGGATCGACCAGACCTTAAGAGCCGACTTGTTTGTCCGAGTTGCAGGCGGCCGTGATATCGACTACCAACACACCCTTCCTTCCGAACCCATCAAAAAACTAAAAGCAATTGCAGGGATCGCAGATATCGATCAGTTCCGCGCCATGGATATTTCTTATAACAACCTACCGGTCGTGCTTGCCACAGGAGATTTCTCCGTCTTGTCAGAATATGGAAATCTGGTTATTAAATCTGGCCCGCCAGCAAGTGAGCTAGCCCAGCATATGGTCGGCAACAACCGGGCGATTGTTTCGGAGGCCTTTTCCCTCAAGCACAAGGTTGACGTAGGTGACACACTGAACTTAAAAACCCCAAATGGACCCGCGAGTCTGAAAATTACCGCTATCTACTTCGATTACTCTCGCGAACGCGGATATATCATCCTCGACCGCACCACCTTTTTGAAATATTTCAATGAAAATCAAATCAACAGTTTTGTTATTTATCTTTCTGATAAATCTCGATTGAATGAAGTTCGAAAAGAAGTTTTAAATATACTCAGCGAACATCGGCTTATCATTCGCTCCAATACCGAACTCAAACAAAAGGTATTGGAAGTGTTCGATAAAACTTTTGCGATAACTTACTCCTTGGAGATCATTGCCATTCTGGTAGCGGTGCTCGGGCTGTTTAACACCCTTGTCTCACTTATTCTAGAACGGAAAAGGGAAATAGGAATTTTAAGATTTATCGGGGCTTTCGTCCATCAAGTTAAACGCATGGTGTTGATCGAGGCAGGAATTTTAGGACTGATAGGTTCGGCAATGGGCTTGATAGCTGGCGTGGTTGTTTCCTATATTTTAATTTTTGTTATCAATAAACAATCCTTCGGCTGGACGATCCAGATCCACTTCCCCTATTTTTTCATTACCCTGCTGGTCGCCTTTTCGTGGGGGATATCTATTCTGGCCGGACTCTTCCCCGCTCGGCTTGCACAGCAACTAAATCCTAAAGAAGCTGTAAGGGTTGAATAAGAAACAACATCACTCCGAAGCTCTTATATCCAACAATCTCAACTCCAGTTTTTCGCGACCGTTCCAAGAGTTCAGGTGAAGCTCGTAAGCAATGTCAAAAACTTCATTGGAAATATCAAACGACTCAAACAAGCTGGCAAAATTGAAAGCAATCACCCCAATTTGTCCACTCACCTGAACTGCACGAAAGCGCAAATGGTTTTTCTCTTTCCCCATATGCCTTAGCTCTTTGATTTTCACACCCTTTGACTGGAAAGACGGAACGGGGTTTTCAGCACCAAAAGGCTCAAGCAAAGCAATACTTTTATAGAATGGGAAATCGATTTGCGATAGATCAAGAGACGTATCGAGCTTTATTTCGGGGATCAAATCCTCATCCGTTAAAAACCGTTGTCCCACTTCATTCATAGCGTCACGGAAGGCATCTACATTTTCTTCTTCTATACTTAGTCCAGCGGCATAAGCATGGCCGCCGAATTGTATGAGATGAGAAGTGCAATTTGTAAAAGCTTTGAACAAGTTGAATTTCGGGATGCTACGACCAGACCCTTTCCCTACACCCTCTTCCAAAGCAATCAATACCGTGGGACGGTGGTATGTATCGACTATTTTTGAAGCTGCTATACCGATGACTCCAGGATGAAAAGTTTCTGATGCCAGCACAATCACTTTCTCATTTTCAAGATCTCTTTCGTTACGTAATAAAGATTCTGCTTCCAAAAAAGTTTCTTCTTGAATTTCTTTTCTTTCCTGATTTGTTTTTTCTAGTTCTTTAGCCAAGGCTTTCGCGGTGCTTAGATCTGTAGCGGTTAGCAAATGCAACCCACTATCTGCCTTACCCAATCGTCCAGCAGCGTTGAGTCGTGGGCCAAGGCCAAAGCCTACTGAACGCGCATCCACATTTCCCACAATACCCGCTACTTCTTTCAACGCAACCAATCCGGGTTTGGCTGAGGTGGATAAAACATCCAAACCATGCCGGGTCAGAATATGGTTCTCGCCAGTCAGAGGCGCAACGTCGGCAATGGTTCCTAGGGCAAATAAATCCAAATGTCGTTTCATGTTGGGCAGATCCTCCTTCTTTCTTCCCGCAGTATGCAATCCACTACGAACGCCAAGAGCTAATTTAAAAGCCAGCCCCACACCGCTTAAAAAACGAAAAGGGTAATTACATTCTTCTCGATGTGGATTCAACACCGCCACCGCCTGAGGTAAACCTTCTTCGCCAACCTGATGATGATCTGTGACAATCACATCAAGTCCAATCTCATTTGCCAGAGCCACCTCTTTAACCCCCGTGATACCGCAGTCAGCAGTGATCATTAGACTGGCACCTTGCTCGCGGATTTTTCGAATCGCATCAGAATTGAGTCCATACCCCTCTGCTTGCCGTTCTGGAAGATAGGCTTTGACTGGACAATCAAGGTCGCGAAAAAAATGCGTCAGGAAAGCCGCAGAGGTCACCCCATCGACATCATAATCACAGAATAGGGTGATTGATTCTTCGTTTTCAATAGCACGAATGACCCGTTTCACGGCGTCATCCATGCCAGCCATCAAGAAGGGATCATGCAACTGCGATAGGTCCGACTTCAGGTAAAGTCTTGCCTCTTCCGCAGTCATAACACCCCGATTGATCAGCAACACCGCAACGGTTGCTGGGATATTAAGTTCTTTGCCTAAAGCCAAAGCGTTATCGTTAGAAACCTCGGCGAGGAACCATTTTTTCTTTAAAAATGAAAGCATAAATTATTTATTGGTTTATAAATTCTGAAACACCCTTAAACGTACTGCGGTGAATCGGGCAAGGACCGTGCTCTTCAATGAGAGCTCGGTGTAATTTTGTGCCATATCCCTTATGACGATGAAACTCATATTGTGGATAAAGCTTATGATAATCTTCCATAATCCGATCACGAGTGACTTTAGCAAGAACAGATGCGGCGGCGATAGACAAGCTCTTGGAATCGCCTTTCACAATTGCCCACTGATCCAGAGTAGAATCTATTTTCTGATTTCCATCGATGAGCAACAGATCCGGAACTGGCTGCAACTGTTCCACAGCTTTTTTCATAGCCAACCGAGATGCTTGCAAGATGTTGATCTCATCGATCACTTCCCGACTGACAATGGCCACACCATAAGCAATTGCCTCGGCCTGAATTTGCGGATACAGTTCTTCACGTTTTTTGGGAGAAAGTTTTTTTGAATCGTCCAGACCGACGATATTGATCTTGGCAGGAAAGATTACAGCAGCAGCAACCACAGGGCCTGCAAGAGGTCCACGCCCGGCTTCATCAACCCCTGCAGTATTCACATAACCTTTAGCAACGGCTTTGATCTCATATTCTAATTGGTCCATTGCTGAAGCATAATGTATCCCCATTCAGCAAGCAACCCACCCCTAAAAGGTTGGTTGAAATAGAGCATAGAGGCTTTTATAATTAGCTTATGCGAAAATACTTTCTTTTCATCATTTTGACAGTCTTTATTATTACCGCTTGCGCCACGACACCTGTTTCCAACAGATCGGCTTTGATTCTTATTCCCATGTCGCAGGAAATTTCATTAGGAAAGCAATCATACGATCAAATATTAAAAGAGGAAAAAGAATCAGAAGACGCGCAGTTGAATCAAATCGTCAGTAGAGTGGGACAGCGAATTGTTGCCGTGAGTGACATGCCCAAACTGGAATGGGAATTCAAGTTGATCGAATCTGAAAAGCAAAATGCCTTCGCTTTGCCGGGAGGGAAAGTAGCAATCTATACAGGTCTTCTTGCGGTTTCAAAAAATGAAGCAGGGTTAGCCACCATAATGAGCCATGAAATTGCGCATGTCATAGCTCGCCATGGGGCACAGCGAATGACACAGCAAATGTTATTACAAGGGGCAATGATCGGGGCTGGCTTCAGCATGAAAAATAATACGCAAAGAAATATTATTCTTTCTGCTCTTGGCGTCGGTGTTCTTTATGGGTTTACTTTGCCGTTCAGTCGTTCTCACGAAAGCGAAGCTGATCAAATCGGCCTACTCTATATGGCAAGGGCTGGTTATGATCCGAATGAAGCACTCCAATTCTGGCAGCGGTTCAGCCAGGTAAAAGGAGGCAAAGCCCCACCGGAATGGGCTTCCACTCACCCTGCCGATGCAACACGGATGCAGGGACTTAGGAATTATCTCGCGCGTGCAAAATACGACTACCAGAATGTAAAAATAAAATACGGACTCGGCCAAATATTTAATTTAACACAACCAGCAGAGCCATCCCCCGGCAAACCTCAACCCGTGCCCGGCGTATCCGTAGAAGCCCTCACTCCCTAATGGGAGAAGCAATAGATCTATTTTTGTAATTAGTCTTTACTCCAGCCCCCTTTAAAAGAGGGAGGAACAAATAAAGATAACAACAAGAAATATCCTCACTGGGCAGGAGCCAAATTAGGAAGAAGCTTTAGCAGCTTTAGCGGCTTTGGCTTTTTTGCCTCGTTTCGGAGTTTTCTTTGCTTTTGTTTTAGGTCGAACTGGCTTGAGCTCTTTAAGTCTTGCAGCCTTACCACGCAGTTCTCTCAGGTAATACAATTTGGCCTGGCGGATTTTTGCGCGTTTGACAACTTCAATTTTTTCGACTCGGGGAGAATGAAACGGAAAAATACGCTCGACACCAATGCCGAATGAAATTTTCCTTACTGTCAGAGTCTTTCGCGCTCCACCACCACGCATCTTAATGACCACACCTTCGATCATCTGTATACGTTCTTTTTCACCCTCAACAATGCGCATATGCACTTTGACGGTGTCACCGATATGAACATCGGTAACTTCTTTTTTCATTTCCTTAGCTTCAACTTGATCTACTAAATTCATTTACCTCTCTCCTAAGATTGTGCTCAATTATCTTTATTTAAAAACTTTTCATTAATCTACCGGTGTTTCTCGATGGCCCAACAAACGATCAAGAATAATCGCAATGGCACCGCGAACTGGCAGATGGTTGAATCCGTTAACGCCTTCAATAGGCAACAAGGCATGATCTGCATTTTGAACCAGGTTTTTTTCCAATCCCCACCCCGTACCAAAAACTAATAGAGTCGGGTCTCCTTGTTTCAATTCATTTTTTAACGCCGTGTAGCCAATACTTTTGGGTGCTTTTTTTGCTCCTGTCACAACAATGCGGGGTTTCTTACCGCTTTGTTCGGTAATTTCTTTGACAGCAGCATCCAGGTTTTTTTTCACAACCGTTTTCAACAACGCTTCTTTGCGGGTTGGGTTATATTCTGCACCATAGCCTTTTAACCAATGGCAAACCAACCGCTCCACCAACTCCTCCTGCGTTTTCAGTGGTGTGATAACGTAAAACGTTCCCACCCCATAAGTTCTGCAAACACGTGATATATCGTGAACATCCAAAGTTGTTACGGATGAGACGACCACTTCCCCAGATTTGTTATAAACGGGAAAATGAACCAATGCCAGATGAATATTTGATTTTGATGCCTCTGTCAATTCCGACCTGCTTGCAAATTCTATTTTCTAATTCGACCGTTTAATTTTTTCTAACAGGTCGGGACGAACGCTTTCTGTCTTTTTCAATGCCTCAGCTTTTTGCCAGGCATGAATTTTTTTAGGGTCACCGGAGACCAGAACATCCGGAACCTTGAATCCTTTATAATCTCTTGGCCGCGTATACTGAGGATATTCCAGCATTCCCTCAGAGAAAGACTCCTCAACAATGGAACCAGGATCTCCTAAAACGCCAGGAATCAACCGGGAAACGGCCTCAACCAGAACCATTGCCGGAAGCTCTCCACCAGTTAGAACATAATCGCCGATAGAAACTTCCTCGTCGGCAAAATGCAATCGTACCCGATCATCAATGCCTTCGTAACGACCGCAAATCAGGATTAAACTTTCCTCATGAGACAATTCGCTGGCTTTTCCTTGGTCGAAAGGCTTACCTCCCGGCGAAAGCAAAATCGTTCTGGCTTTCGGCACCTCTTTCTTTATAGATTCCAGAGCTCGGGCAATGGGTTCTACATTCATTACCATGCCCACGCCGCCGCCGAAGGGTGCGTCATCCACCTTCCGGTGTTTGTTCAGCGTATAATCGCGCAGGTCGTGAACCCGTATATCCAGCAAACCTTTTTCGCGGGCACGTTCAATAATGCTATCGCCGAAAGGGGACTCAAACATCCCTGGGAAAATGCTGACAATATCAAACTGGAATGTCGTCAAATAATCCCTCAACACAATGAAATATAAGTTTATCTTGTTCCAGGTCGATACTTTGCACCACCGAATCGATCATTGGAACCAGCCATTCTTTACCATCCCCACGCACCACATAGACATCGTTACTTCCGGTCGCTATGATCTCTTCTATCACACCGTAATATTTTCCGGTATCATCAAATGCTTTTAGCCCTTCAATCTCGAAGCGATAATATTCGCCCTCGGGCAAGGACTCAAGATCTTCTCTGGCGACCAGAACTTCCTGACCAGACAAACTTTGCGCTGCTTCGATGCTGTCGATACCATCGAATTTAACAATAAAAGGCGACTTGGCACCACGAATAGACTTAATTTTGAATGCCGTTTCACCTAAACGAATCTGCTGATCGTTTTGTATGACAAGATCTTCCTGATCGGCAGGAAAAAATTTCAATTCCCCTTTCAAACCATGAGTGCGGGTTACTCTGCCTACCGGAATCCAGTCCATATTTATTCAAGAATTTCTAGCACAGCCCGTTGTTTCAACTTGGTCGCCGTTGCGTTCAAAATGGTACGGATGCCGTGGGCAGTCCCCCCCCCGGCTTACCAATCACTTTCCCCAGGTCTTCTTTGGCAACTTTCAACTCCAGAACCGTTGTCTTGTCACCTTTCACTTCTGCAACTTCCACTTCATCAGGCTTATCTACCAGTGACTTCGGAATAATTAATATGAGCTATTTCATGCCACTCTCCTTTGTTCGCAAAAAAATTTCCTCGTATGCGAGGGCCTTACGAACCAAAACTAATTATCCGCTTCCGCGAATTGTGGTTTTGCACAACAAGAGATGTAGAACTTACTTAAACCTAAAATCCAGACATAGAAGTTGGGCAAAGAAAGGACTACCAAAAAAACATGAATTCAAACCTACCGAATTAGCTTTATGTCTATCTGTTAAATCTGACAAAGTGACGTCAACACTAAGCGCCAACCCCAGCCTTTTTGAAAAGAGAACCAACAGTTTTGCTAGGCTTTGCACCTTTCTTAATCCATGCCATAGCCTTATCTGCATCCACCTTAAAACCATTCTCTTCCACCATCGGATCATATGTTCCCAAAATTTCGAGAAACCGACCGTCTCTCGGCATTCTGGAATCTGCTGCCACAATTCGGTAAAAGGGTTTCTTTTTTGCTCCTCGTCGAGTTAACCTAATTACTACTGCCAATGTTTTCTCCTTCGTGAAAATCGGTCTCCCCGGAATAGGGGAAGACTTTTGTAAAATAAAATTATTTATCAGCTAGCGACCCATGAAGCCGCCGCCACCCATGAGGCTGCCAAAATTTAGCCCGCCACCTCGTGAAACTTTTTTCATCATCTTTTGCATCTGCGCAAACTGTTTTAACAATTTATTTATATCATTCACCCGCGTTCCACTGCCCTGAGCAATCCTGCGCTTGCGGCTCGCGTTGATAATATTATGCTTTGATCGTTCTCTCGGCGTCATCGAATTGATAATGGCTTCGATCTGCACGAAAGCGTTGTTATCCACCTTGAGTCCTTTCAACTTTCCAGCGCCAGGGATCATTCCCATCAACTGTTCCATGGAACCCATCTTCTGAACTTGCTTTAACTGGTCGCGAAAATCTTCAAGAGTAAAGGAGTTGGCCTTGAACTTTTTTTGTAATTCCTCCTGCTCTTCCTTTTCAAAACTCTCTTCCGCCTTTTCGACCAGCGACATGACATCGCCCATACCGAGGATGCGGGAAACAATTCGGTCCGGATGAAACGGTTCGAAAGCATCCAGCTTTTCTCCCATACCCACAAAACGAATGGGTTTGCCGGTAATGGACTTTATGGAAAGCGCGGCACCCCCTCGAGCATCGCCATCCATTTTTGTCAAAACCACGCCATCGATACCAATTGCATCGTTAAACGTTTTTGCGATTACTGCGGCCTGCTGGCCCATCATTGCATCGGCAACAAACAACACTTCGTGAGGTTGCACCGTTTGCTTGATGCATTTCAACTCGTCCATCAAATCTTCATCAACCTGCTGACGACCGGCAGTATCAATGATGACCACCTGGCTCATCTTGTTGATCGCTTCATCCAGAGCCTTTTTGCAGATAACAATCGGATCTTTTTCATCACCGCCGTCATAGACCGCAACACCAAGGTCGCGACCCAAAACATGCAACTGCTCGATTGCCGCCGGACGATAAACATCGGCAGGAACCAAAAGACAGTTTTTACCCTTTTCCTTAAATCGTTTCGCCAGCTTACCAACGGTAGTGGTTTTACCCGACCCTTGCAATCCAGCCATCAAAATTATAGTCGGAGGTTTCGCAGCAAATTGAATATCCGTAAATGCATCACCAATTAAAAGCGTTAATTCATCATTAACAATTTTAACCATCTGGTGACCGGGAGTCAGACTTTTCAATACCTCCTGACCTATAGCTTTTTCACGGACCGGGGCAAGAAAATCTTTTATCACCGGCAGACTGACATCAGCTTCGATAAACGCAACACGAATTTCGCGCAACGCTTCATCGACATCCGCCTCTTTTAATATGCCACGGCCTTTTAATTTTTTGTAGATTCGCTCAAGGCGATCCGATAAATTTTCAAACATGAAAAGTCTACTTAAACCCTTAAAAATTCAGGGGAATATTTGGCTTTATTGTAAATAAGTTAGTATATAATAACCCCCCGATGCTGGCAATATTTAAAATACATTTAGCAACCCCAACACCCCTTAATCTATGAAAAACAACGCAGTAGTACTCCTAAGTGGAGGATTAGACTCCACCACCACTCTGGCAATAGCTCAAAAAGAAGGGTTTGAAGTCTACGCCCTCAGTTTCGATTACGGACAAAGACATAGGGTAGAACTCGACCGAGCCAGAGAAATTGCGCAAAATTTCGCCGTTATTGATCATCAGATCATGACCATTGACCTGCGACAATTTGGTGGATCGGCGCTAACCGATTCCATCGACGTCCCAATGCATCGTGATGAAAAAGAAATGAGCGCAGAAATTCCCATCACCTACGTTCCCGCTCGCAATACTATTTTTCTTTCATTTTGTCTAGCATACGCAGAAGTAAAAAACGCGCAGAATATTTTTCTGGGAGTTAATGCGGTGGACTATAGCGGTTATCCCGATTGCCGCCCCGAATTCATCGCCGCATTTGAAAAGCTTGCAAACCTCGCCACCAAAGCCGGAGTGGAAGGAAAAGAAAAATTAAAAATACACACCCCGTTAATCCAACTTACAAAAGCCGAGATCGTACTTAAAGGCTTGGAGTTAGGCGTTGATTATTCGCTGACCCACAGCTGTTATAATCCTTCAGACGACGGTGCCTCCTGCGGCAGTTGCGACAGTTGTCTTTTGCGCTTGAAAGGGTTTAACGACGCAGGCTTTGAAGACCCGATTGTATATAAAGAATAAAAGAGCCCGCTTAATGGTTTTAAGTATAGAAACAACTTAGAAAGCCTTTAAAGCACAAAACCCCTTCTCCCCTGGAGGGAGAAGGCTGGGATTAGGGAGGAAATAAAAAATATTTTCCTTAGCCTTCCTGATTCAGGTGCCGCAGGATTTCTTGAAGGATTCCATCGGTTTTTTTCAAAACTTGATTGTTCCAAAACCAAATGACTCTATAACCATGAGAGTCCAACCAGAAAGTGCACAGGTAATCGGCTTTTTATGCATCCATATGTTTACCACCGTCTACCTCAACGACCAAACCTTTTTCATGGCATTAAAGTCGACAATGTATTTTCCGACAAATGCTTGACGGCGGAATTTAAAGTTTCCAAGTTGTCGATTTTTCAGACGAGGCCAAAGCTTTACTTCAGAATCAGTTGAATTGCTTCAAAGGTTTCTAGCGAAAGGTGTGGAAGTTTTCTTCAATAACCCCTCACCTTAATCCTCTCCCTCAAGGGGAGAGGAGTTATTGAAAAAGGTTAAACAACTCTAGAAGCTAATAGACTCCGTTTCGCTAGCAAACGTCCTGACCTATAGCCTCGACGCTAGTGGGTTACATTTTGTTTCCTTCATCCATGCGTTTTTGTTCCATTTCTTTCATTTTCATGCCTTCTTCCTTCTTTTCATGTTCATACTTACCGTATTTCTTTTTATAATGTTCTTTGGAATGATCCCCGCTATGCTCTTCTTTATATTCATGAGACATCGCACGGTATTTACGATCTCTTTCCATAGCTGATCCCCCGCCACCTTCTTCCTGCGTACCTTGGCCACCCTTATGTACCTTTTCATGTCCATCGTCATGGGCCAGAGCGGTCGAAGCAAGATAAAATTCCCATCAGGACCAATGGAATCGAAATAAACATCTTTTTCATTTTTATCTCCTGCCAGTCTTATAATTCCCGGAAAAACTTATTAATAAGAGTACCAGCTTTTATTTTGTCTAAGAAGCTAAATAACCCTTACAGCAAGGCAAGCCTTGCATCCGATATGTAAGAGCTTCAAAGAGGAAGCTTTGCTTTTTATGCTTCTATATTGAAGTTTTCCTCGTATCTAGAAGCGCAAAGTCAATCTACAAAACCAACTCGTTTTAGTCTAATGCCATCGGCGGCTCACTGGTTGGACGTGCGCCTAAAGCAGGGATTCGCCTCCGTCAACGAATAGCGTATCCCCGTTAACGAATTGATTTTCCATTAAATAGTCGAGAGCCTGCAATAGGTTTTCAATTTTCCCATGAGTGCGGGTGGGTACTTTTTTAGCGGCTTTTTCCATATAGTCTGGTGCGCCCCCTTGAGGTGGTAAGATGAGGCCCGGAGCAATGCCGTTAACGCGAACGGTTTCTCCCCATTCCACTGCGGCTAGTTCGGTTAAATATTTTAGCCCGACTTTGCTAACGGAGTAAGCGCCGAAAGTAGAAATATGTTTACGCACCCGCTCATCGAGAATATTGACGATCATCCCTTTATTGATGCTTCGTTTGAAGTCACGCATCAATAGGTAGGGGGACATCAGATTTAATTGCAGAGTATCGGTCAGAGTTTCTTTTTGAGTTTCTTCCAAATTTTCCTGAATGAAGTTTGCCGCAGAGTTTATGAGGAGTTCTACGTCATCGAAGTCAGAAAGAACTTTTTCAATGAATCGTTCTGCTTCTTCGAGATTCGAGAAATCACAAGGGTAGCTTTTGCAATTAACACCCTGCGCTTTGATTTCTTCAATCACCGCAGAGGGCACTGACTTGCGGTGATGCAGGGCAATATTGAATCCTTTTCCTGCAAGGTGCAGGGCCATGGCCTTGCCAATACGGATGGCACCGCCTGTTACGATTGCTGTTGGCATTTTTATTCCCTGTTTGGCTTATGCTATACTTGGAAACATTTAACTTCAAAAGCCTTATTAAATCCACCTAAATTCAAAGTACTTTTTAAACGGATTCTGCAGGTATTTTTTTGAACAGGAGATCAGGTTGTGAGTGAAAAAAAATGTGTAAATATTGCAGTGTTAACCGTATCTGATACAAGAACGGAAGCTGATGACAAATCGGGTCAAGTGCTGGTAGACCGAATTAAGGATGCCGGACACCATCTGGCCGATAAAAAGATTATCAAGGATGAGAAAGATCTGCTTCAGGAGCAGTTAAAGAAATGGATCGCCAGTCCAGAAGTAGATGTCGTTATTGCCACAGGCGGAACCGGTGTCACCGGCCGCGACATAACGCCAGAAGCCTTCGAAGAGTTATATGACAAGGCTATTCCAGGATTTGGCGAATTGTTTCGTATGCTCAGCTACCAGAGCATCAAAACATCTGCACTACAGTCACGTTGTACCGCGGGTGTGACCAACGGCACTTTTCTGTTCGCCTTGCCGGGTTCTACAGGAGCTTGTAAAGATGGATGGGACCAGATCCTTATCCACCAACTCGATAGTACGCACAAGCCCTGCAATCTGGTAGAGCTGATGCCCCGCCTTTTGGAAAAATAGCCACCACTCGGCGTGGGGCTAATAGGTCAGAACTCTTAATAGCCAACGGTTTCAAAAAGCTCCTTTATTGAGGGGTTTTCTATTTATATCCCTCTCTAGAGGGCATGGGAGTTCTATGCAACACTATGAGTTTGAGGTCAATGAGACTTCGATTAAAAAACGCCTCGATGTTTTTCTATCTGAAAACCTGCAAGAAATCAGTCGCTCAAGATTAAAAAAGCTGATTGATGAAAACTGTGTGACGGTGAACTTAAAATCGCGTCCAGCAGGATATAAGATGCAAGTCGGAGAAAAAGTTGTATTACAACTACCCCCTCTTGAAATACTGGATGCCGCTTCTGAAGACATTCCTTTAGACATTATTTTTGAAGACGAGCATATGTTAGCGGTTAACAAACCCGCAGGCATGGTGGTGCACCCGGCACCGGGCCATTTTACAGGAACCCTCGTCAACGCCCTACTCCACCATTGTGACGATCTTTCCGGGATTGGCGGAGTGGAACGACCGGGAATTGTGCATCGACTGGATAAGGAGACATCAGGACTGGTGCTGATCGCAAAATCTGAAACTGCGCATAAAGTTCTCGCAGTGAAATTTAAGAACCGCGAAATAAAAAAAGAATATCTCGCCTTTGTAAAAGGCAAAGTAAAAAATGATAATGGTTTGATCAACTCACCCATAGGCAGGCACAAAACACAACGTAAAAAAATGGGTACGGGAGGGAACCACTGTCGCCCAGCCTGCACTCATTATGAAGTCTTACAACGCTGTAAAAGTTGGACCTATTTAAAACTTTGCCCGGAAACCGGCAGAACCCATCAAATTAGAGTTCATTTGGCATCTATTCATCACCCGGTTATAGGCGACAAGCTTTATGGCGGTAAAAACCCCAATTCAGGCACGCTAAAAATGGACAGGCAGGCTCTTCACGCCAGTCACCTCGAATTGAATCATCCCGTTTCAGGAGTTTCACTTTCTTTTTCCGCCAACCTTCCTTTTGATATGGAAAGCTTCCTACAATCTCATAAATAATATACAGCGCATGAACTTTGACGTCTCTCCACTCCAAAATCAATTACCCCGTCAGTTCAATAAGGAACAATAAATAAGTCTTAACAAAATTTAAAACTGTGAATAAATTGTGAATAAGTTCCACTTTGCCCTACTGGCTAAAAACTAAAAATTGAGAACGATAATAAGTTGTCATCTCAAAATAACCATAATACGCCTCTTTTCAATGCTTTTTTGAATTTTACCCCATCTGATATTTATTTATTGACAGACCATTCGAGATTAAACAGTTTTTCACATTTTTTTGCAAGGGTGCGTCCCGCTAATTGTACCGACAATTAAAGGCTAAAATTAGTATCAAATTCTTGGCAGCCGGATATCCACTAAACTCAGAAGTTAAAAAATCTTTCGTATTTTGAAAATATATTCTTTCCATATCAGGGCCTAGAATCAACACTAAAGCCCCGTCGGAATTTTGACGCAGGGTATTTTCACGACATATAAAGGCCGCCGTAATTAGTCGTCCCTGAAAAATTCGATAGAGCCCATATATAAAGGGTGAAGATGGGTTTTGAGTGTTGTAAAATTGCCGGAAGTTGTTGAATATCTTTCAAAACCCGGTGATTTTATGCAAGC
>DUZG01000018.1 GCA_013349585.1 Nitrospinota bacterium
CTTCTTTGCTTGCGAAAAATATTCCCTTGCACCACCTGAGATACCGTTCCTGCATTGTATCCAAGCCTGCTAACTGCCAATCTCTTCAGGGTTTTGGGCGATTCCACCACAGATGCCCCATCCACTCTGGATGGATAAATGGGGTGTGTCCAGATTCTGACCGACAATGTTGCAAGGACAGCGATGGTGAGGGCAAAAAATAGATTGATCGCTGGGAAATATTTATTCACGGGCACAGGTTACCCTCAAGTTCTCTGCCTCTAACTTAATGAATTTATTGATCTTTGTCAAGGTATTACAAAATTTTGACGGATTGAGTTGAGTTGAGATTTTAAACAAATTTTTGCTCTTTGGGGGTGAATCTATTTCAAATGGAACGATTACATTACTTAGGCCCTGTTTTATTTTCGGTAAATTCGATGAAGAGCTTTAAACAATTATGGTTGCGCGACAAATTAAAGCGATTTTTTAGTAAAAATGACGGTTTGTTTGGAGTTGTTTTTGCAATTTGACTATAATTACCCTCTTTACCCCTTTGAGGACATATTGAGTTGAGTGCACAATCTTTGATGGATGAATTGCTAAAATGTTTACCACTTCGTGTTTACGGACGTGGAGCGGTGTTGACCCTATTGCGTGAAATGGGGTTCCAAGTCAAAAATAAAACTCCATTGGAAGTAACAGATATTTACCGAGATGACAATTCCGGTGAGTTGGTATGCAAACTGACTCCCGATGGCACCGGCGAGTTTACCGCCGCTCTCACCAACCTGAAATTAGATATCAAACATCCCCTCTATCAGAAAGTCAAAAACTATCAGATAGAAGTTTCAGAAGCGTTAGGCAAACTCGATGAAGAAGATACTCGCCAGATGAGCATCGATAAGGAAGACCGTGATGGTTTCCGCGTTGGGGATCTTTACAAAAATAAGTAGCTTAATAACCTCCTCTCTTTTATAAACTCGAAAATATAGAATACGCTTTGTTCGGTGGATTAGGGGAGTTTTCGATTAGTGAGGTTACGGGTTTTGGCCCCCTCTTTTCTAAAGAGGGATGGTGTGATATTCCTTTAAAATTTTATATCTCACCATGAAATCAAAAGGCAACTCTTTATCATATGATGCATCCATTAAAGAAAAGGCAAGAACACTTCGTAATAACCCCACCCCCGCTGAGAAAGTTTTATGGAATGCCTTAAGGAGAATGCCATTTTATAAATTACTGACATTCAACCGACAAAAACCCATTGACCCCTATATCGTTGACTTCTAATGTCATCGATTGAATCTGGTGATAGGGATTGATGCGAACAGTCATGGCGAAACCCAAACGATAATACGGTCTAAAGCGGACAGCCTTTTTAGAATCGATAGGATTGATGGTGTTATGCTTCACAAATCCCGAGGTAAATAAAAATATCAATGGAGTTATGGATGATCTCGAATTTTTTGTTAAAAAAAGAATAGATTTAAATCACCCCGACCCTCTTTAGGAAAGAGGGGGTAAAACTTGTTTTTTAGGAAGGCTAGGCTTTCACTGTTGTCAGGAGTTTGTTAATGACATCGGTGACTTTTATATTCTCTGCTTCGGCTTTGAAATTTAATATAATCCGATGTTCTAGTACCTGGCGGGAAACGGCTTTGACATCCTCAATTGTCGCCGTGACACGGTTGTCCATCAGCGCTTTCGCCTTGGCTCCCAAGATAAGATATTGAGAGGCTCTGGGGCCTGCACCCCAATCAATCCATTCCTTAACAAAATCTGGCACGCTGTCATTTTGCTGTGGTCGGGTGTTTTGCGCCAGTTCCACGGCGTAGCGGGCAACGTGTTCAGAAACAGGGACTCGTGGAACCAGATCTTGAAATTTTAAAACTTGTTCGGCATTTAGGGTAGGTTTCAACTCGGGCGATTGACCTGAAGTGGTTGAAAGTGCGATTTTGATTTCTTCCTCTTTACTGGGGTAGGTCACGTTAATCATAAACATGAACCGATCCAGTTGCGCTTCTGGAAGTGGATAGGTGCCTTCATGCTCAATGGGATTTTGCGTTGCAAAAACCAGAAAGGGTGGGGCAAGTGGATAAGTGTTTCCCCCTACGGTCACTTGCTTTTCCTGCATTGCTTGCAACAGAGCCGCCTGGGTTTTTGGCGGCGTTCGATTGATCTCATCCGCTAAAATTATATTAGAGAAAATAGGACCTTTGATGAACTGGAACACTCTCTTCCCCGATGCAGTATCTTCGTGCAGGATATCCGTTCCCGTTATGTCTGAAGGCATGAGGTCGGGGGTGAACTGAATTCGGCTAAACCCGAGGTTCAATACCTGCGCAAGGGTGCTGACCAGAAGGGTTTTCGCTAGCCCCGGCACGCCCACGAAAAGGCAGTGACCTTTAGAGAAAAGTGCGACCAGAAGGTCTTCAATAACTTCATCTTGGCCGATGATGACTTTTTGTATTTCATCGACTACATTTTTTTTGGCCTTTAGTAACTCCTGAGCCAGTTCTAAATCTTCCATGCAGAAAACCTCAATCTATTAAGCTGAACAACTGGGTTTGTAATTTTTTTTTTTCAGTCATTGACATGCGATCATATAACTCAATCAATCGAGTATGAATGAAAGGATTGAATGGGTTTATGCGAACCGCTTTCTCAAGATACTTTTGCGCCTTGTCAAACCTTTCGCTAACAAAATAAAGCTCACCAAGGTTAGCGAGTGTGGTGTGAAAGTCAGAATAATACTCCAAGCTTTCTTTTAAAAGCAACTCTGCCTCGTCATACTTCCGTGTTTGAATATAGGTTCCAGCCAGTTTATTAAACAATATGGGTGAATGAGTAGAAGATTCATCTTTTGCCTTTTGGTATTCAAGGATGGCGGCGTTGTAATGATCACGAGATTTTAAGATGTCACCTAAAAAAGTCAGGTCCTGCACCCGTTGGGTACCCAGTCCTTTAAATTTTTTTTCTTGTTTGTTTTGTTTTTTGAATTCTTTGGTCAAAGCAGTAATGCCAGGAATGAATTTTAGTTCCTTCTTTTTAGCCCATATTTCCCAGTTGCTCTGAAACGAAAGAATATCGAGTCCGGTCCTGTTTTGAAAGCTATCTTCAAAATGTATGCCTTTGGCTAAGTCTTCAAGAAGCTGAGTGAAAATTATTATGCCTTTAGATTCTGCGAGAAATTCCATCATCGTCGAGACTTCTGCATAAGCAAGTTGCACATCTTTGGCGGTTTTCAGTTTCGCAAGCGACGGCATCATATCTTCCAATGCGATTCTGTAATCATTTTTGAGTGCGCCGGAAAGAATGGTTTCCATAATGGGAGACATGTAATTTGAGTCGTCACGCCATCTTGTTTCCAGAAATTTTGCGACTCCCTCATGCATCCATAGAGGTAACCGATTGCGGCTCTTCTTTGTCAGGAGGTAATGAACGTATTCGTGGCTCAGAGTATCCATCCAGTTGAATCCGCGAACCAGTGATCCTGGTGAAATCATCATAATGCGATTGTATTTACACAGCGCTACTGTCCCGGATGTGCGGATGTCTTGTAAGGTAAGTGGGGAAATTTTAGAAAAGGGTTGTCGATCTGGATAAACCTCTATGAGAACTTTTCCCTGAGGATAATGATCGAGAATTTTTCCTAGGACCTGATAAGATTTTTCCAGTACTTCCTCTGCATAAATTAGAAGAACCTCATCTGGCCCTTCTTCATAACGAAGGCGAAAATGTGCAGTTTCTCGAGTAACAAAATTTTTGGTAGCCTTGCGGGTGGCTTGGACCCTCTTCTTGAACTCGGTAACTTCTTCGTAGGAGTCGCCGACTTTTTCCAGAACCTCCAATGCGCTCTCGTAGTTTCCTTTTAAAAATTCAATTCGCGCGCTGAGAAAATGCGCATCACCGGATTCGGGGTGATTTTTCAGAAGGGAATGTGAAAGTTTTTCGGCGGCAATTAAATTCCAATCCTGAGCTAGCTCATAGCCCTTGAGCACTTTGTCCTTGAATTTAGGTGCGGCAGATGCGGTGCCGGAAAGAGCGAGAAAGGTTATAGCGAGCAAGAGCGAAAAGAATATTTGTATTTTATTTTTCATTGCACGAGCTCTCTATAATATTCGTTGACCAGTTGTTCGTAGTTTTTCGGTGTTAGTTTTTTCATAGCATCGAGAATGTCTTCGCGGAACTCGTTTGGTACTTTGTATTGATCGTCCGAAGGCAAAAGAACTTTTTCCTTCTGCATTCGCACAGCACCTCCAGGTCTTGAGTCCCTACGACTTCCCGTTCCAAGCTGAAGTTGGTTTTGTTGTTTGCCTTTTTGGGACATTTGCGATCCGGACTTTTTCATTCCGCTTAACATACTCTGTGCTTCTTGAATTTGTTTCAGGGCCTTATTTTCAGACTCAATGCTTCTTTTTACCTGATTTCCCTTTAAGCGAGACTCAGCGCGTTTCAGGTTTTTTCCTGCCATCTGCATGTTTTGCTCGAGGGAGGGGGGGAGTAAAGGATTCCTCTGGTTCATTTCGGAAAACTGTTTTTGCATTCCTTCAGTTTTCTCTTGCATAGCTTTTTCCTGCTGTGCCATTTTCTTTAACTTGTTCTTTGATTCTTTCGAAAGAAGCGAGTCGTTGCTGGTTTCGATCGAACGTTTCAATGAGCCGAGCTTCTTTGATATTTCCCCGTTTAGCCGGGTCACCTTTTTCAAGTCATCTCTTACTTTACCGCTGATATTTTCGTTTCGCGAAGCTTGCATGTTGCCCTGCCAACGGAATATTTCCGGGTAGGTGTTCTTGAAAAGTAAATTAAATTCGTTCAATTCATTTAATTCAGCAAGCTCTTTTAATGAATCGTATTTTTTTTGTAGTTCAGGAAGTTTCTCTTTGAAGTCCTGGAGCCCCATTGCTCTGAGTGTGTTCATTTCAGATAATGTGCTAGACAGTTGTCGTTGGCGGTCCTTCAGCTCTGCAAAGTTCTTCGCAAGACTATCTTTAAGGCTGGAGTCTACGGTCTCTTGTCTCAGCGATTGAATTTCCTGGTTTAGAGCGGATTCTTTTTCAAGGAGTTTGCTCAGCTTTTTCATGGCTGAATGTTCATTCAGGTAGTTTTTATCACCATCAAGGATGGAACGAATGGATTCCACATCTTTTTTGATTTCCTCAAAAAACTTTTTTACCAGTGACTCAAATTTTTCGGATTGCTTCTGCCGCAGTTCCTGGTTTATTTTTGAGGTTTTTTTGATAATCTCGCGTTGTTTCTTTTCCATATCTTTCAATTCAAGCGTGGACTCGTTGAGTTGTTCCATCATTTCGGTGTCCACCATTTCTTCCATGGAAGATTCAGCTTGATCTAATTGTTCTGCAAATTTTCTTAACTCTTCAGCCATTTTTTTAAGTTGTTCCATGGCTTCACCCATTTTCCCTTGATTCGCCAGGTCTTGTATTCTTTCAATCGACGCCATCATTTTTTCCAAGTTCATACTTTTGTAAGATTTGGAATTTAGAAACTCATCGGGCATTGATTGGTTTTGCTGTTCCAATTTTTGCATGAGCTGTTTTAACGTTTGCTGTATCTGGTCGAGTTTGGATTTGAGTTGGTTGGAGTCTAAGGGGGACTTTTTATTTTTCAGGTCTTTAAATTCTTCTTTTAGGGCCTCGGTAAGTTCTGACAGCTGATTTTTCAGATCCATTACCCTATCCATTTTCTGGTTATTGGTAATTTTTATTAGGTAGAGAATATCGCGTTCTAAATGAGTGACCATGCGATCATTTAAAACTTCGATAGAGAATAGGTTGTAGTCCACCGGGGTGGGTTTCATTATTGTTTTTTGAATTTTGTTGATAGCGTCAATTTTTTCCTGACGGATTATTTTTAATCCCGAAATAATATTGTTTAATAATGTCAGATAAGCTTGTGGAAAATTGCTAAGCTCTTCTGCCTCGGTTTTTATATGTTGCGCGAGGCCAATAATATCGATCAAGGCATCGGCATTTGAGGCGAGTAGTTTCTTTCCGTAAAGAGCATCCTTCGTGGTTGTCTTTAGAATATTGTCTTCTATCAATCCGGTTGCTAACAGGGCGATCATTTTTTCTGTCAATTCATCCTGAAGCCGTACTAGGTTTTCCTGCTCCTTACGCGAGTCGAAAACGGTAAAGCTAATCTTTTCGGACTGGTTTTTGTTTGGGCCGGAAACATTATCGTTGTCCTTTATTTTTAGATAATATTGAATTTTTTGTCCTGGCTTTAATGTTTCCAGAGCCAGGTTCCAGGTAAAGCTGCCCTGGGATGTTTTTTCTCCATTTTTTAGGCTTTTGATGCTTTTTTGGATTGAGTTGTCATCGATATGTGCGACTAGTTCTATGCTGCCGATGCCAAAATCATCGCTTCCTTCATAGAATATCTGAATTTTATCGGTATTAAAGTATACCGGCTTCGGATTGGCAGGAAATAAAAGGATCCGTGGCTTTTGATCTTTCTCAATTTCTATGGGGAATTTTTGCGGCAACAGGGCTCGGGTTCCTGACTGCCCCTTCACTCTGAATTGGTAGAAGCCTTTTTCGCGAACCATAAAAGACCCAGATAGAGAGGAGTCTTTATTTGATTCCATAAGAAAGGAGTCTTTATCATTAACTACAAGACTGGCGGTTTGAACAGGTTGATTGATTTTACCTTCAATGAGCACTTCTGTTCCGGGCAATGCTTTTACTGAACCGTCAGAGGGTTTAATTCCTTTTGCTGACAAGCGGGTGTATGCGGGATAGTTCAATGTCAGCGCAAGATCATCGATGCTGTAAACCGGTTGTGCCAGTTCGGGGGTTGAAATATTATCTTCTGCTGTAACTGTTTGCGTGGTATCAGCCGAAGTGTTGCTGTTTTTTAGTGCTTGTTGCCAGAAGTCTGGAACGACGAAGGTGGCAACCAAGCCAAGCGCAAGGGTGCTTAGAAATAAATTTCTTGAATTGGTTGTCCTGCTTTTTTCAACAACCGAGTCGGCATTTAGTTTAGTTAGATGGTTCTGGGTTCGCGCCAGTAATTCGTGAATAAAAGAAGAAGAAAAAATTTTCTCTTTGGAAGGGTTGGAAACAAACTCTCCTAATTGGGCAGAATTTATGAGGGAATTATTTAGTTCGGGATATTTCTTTTCAGTAAGTAGAGCTGCACCTTCGCGATCAATTTTTTTTAATGAACTGGAACGGGCCGTGGTGTAAAGATATTTCCCTAGAATCAAAAAAACTATGACGGATGCGTAATAGCTGATTACCGAAGGTTGCAGGTAATAAAACAGCGCCACGCAAAAGAGGATTCCCAGAAGGGCGGTAAAAAATAAATAGGTTCCCAATATGAGCCGAATTCGATTGTAGCTTTTCTGAACACGAATCAGAAACTGGTTTATTTTGGAGTAAGCTTCCATAAAAATACGGGAGAAAATATTATTTCGATAGGGCTAAAAACAATAAAACTGTATCAGGGTTAATTCCCCTTGTTTCGGAATGAATCGAATAGCTCGAGAGGGATAGGGATAAAAGTATGGTTTCCCTCATTATTAGATAGATCTAACAAAGTCTGAAAAAAACGTAGTTGCAAAGCTGGTGGATGGCTTCCAATCAAGTCTGCCGCATCGCATGTTTTCTGAGCCGCTTCGAATTCGCCCTGAGCATTGATAACTTTTGCGCGTCGCTCGCGTTCTGCTTCCGCTTGTTTTGCTAATGCTCTTTGCATTTCCTGCGGAAGGTCAACATTTTTAACTTCAACGTTTGCGACCTTCACACCCCATGGTCCGGTTTGTTCATCAATAACTTTTTGCAGGTGAGCGTTGATCTCTTCGCGGTTGGATAGTAGGTCGTCAAGGGTGCTTTGTCCTAATACGCTTCGCAGTGTAGTTTGCGAAAGCTGAGAGGTTGCGTAAAGAAAATCTTCGACCTCGATGATCGCCTTTTGCGAGTCCACGACACGAAAATAGATTACCGCGTTGACCTTCACGGTTACGTTATCTTTAGTGATAATGTCTTGTGGGGGCACATCCATTACCACGGTTCGTAAACTGACCTTGACCATTTTTTGTATTCCTGGGAAAACAATAACAACGCCGGGACCTTTTACTTTCCAGAACCTTCCAAGTAGAAAAACGACTCCTCGTTCATATTCCCTCAATACCCGAAATGTGCTGAATAACACCAATCCTAGTGCTATAAAAACAGTCAGTATTGTATCCATAAGGATTCTCCTAATAGGTTTCGATTCTAATTCAATAATAACAACTTTTGTGTGCCAAATACGATTAATATGGAGGGACATTTTTTTGCCCTGAATGTGCTTTTGAATTAAGATGATTTTCATTTTAACGTCCAAAAAAATAATGGAAATTTATATGCGCCATCTTTTTGTGTTGATTTTACTTGTTGTTTTTCCCAATCCGGTGCTGGGGCAATCTGTGCAGATTTTCATTGATAGTGATGTGAATCAAAATGGGCAGGTGAGTTTAGCATTGACCATAAAAAATACAGGCTCAAAACCCGTTTTTCATATTCAGCCGATGTTTCATTTTCACCACTCGATGTCTATGATGACTGTAATTCGAGAGCTTGGACCTAGGCAGAGTATTACTTTTGAGAACGACAAGCATCCTCCGGTTCTTCGGGTTGGCAAATATCCTATTTCTGCGATGGTAAAATATAAATCCCTTTTTGAAGGAGGAGAAAGTAAAACGATTTTACATACGGATTCTTTTTATTTTAAAGAACCCGTCAAATCGCAAGTTGGAGGTAGTATTCAATCCTCTGGTAGCCCAGCATCATCTAATTTAAGGGTTATGATTCAAAACCATTCGGACTCATTAAAAAATGTCAGGATGATGTTGCTATTGCCCCCGGGTATGGTTGCAGAAAAATTCAATGGAATGATGGGATTAACGCTAAGAGGTAATGATAAGAAAAGTTTTGATGTGACAGTAAAACGTGGGGGCGATTTGGATGAAGATCGTTTTCCCGTTCGCCTGATGGTAGAATATGGCGAGATGCTTAAGCATTATTCGGTAGAGATAAGAGGGGTCATGCAATTTTCTCCTTCTTGGTATTCTGCCAAGTATTTGCCACATTTTACAGCCCTGGTTGTATTGGGGTTGATATGGATTGGGTTTTATTTTAGATTTTATAATTCACCACTTAATAAGAAAGGAAATACCAATGCCTAAAGCAAGCGCTCGACATATTCTTGTCAAAACCGAAGAAGCCTGTATAGATATAAAAAGTAAGATTGAAGGAGGTGCGGATTTTGCAGATATGGCGAAACAGCATTCAGATTGTCCATCAGGAAATGACGGCGGAGGTTTGGGCGAGTTCAGTCCCGGTCAAATGGTTCCTGAGTTTGATACGGTCGTGTTTAATGACGATGTGGGAAAAGTTCATGGTCCGGTTAAAACTCAATTTGGATTTCACCTGATCGAGATTACCAGTCGAAGCTAAATAGGAGGAAGTATGGCAACCGCAATTTTTGGGGCAGGATGTTTCTGGGGTATTGAAGTAGCCTTTGTTAAAGTGAAAGGGGTTACTTCCACTTCTGTCGGCTACACAGGAGGGGGTATAGATAACCCGACTTATGAGCAAGTATGCACGGGGGAAACTAACCATGCAGAAGTAGTTTGGGTCGAATTCAATCCTTCTGCTGTTTCTTATGAAGAATTGCTCGATGTATTCTGGGGGTGTCACGATCCGACGACATTAAATAGACAGGGGCCAGATAGAGGTACTCAGTATCGGTCTGTAATTTATTTTGCGGATTCGTTTCAGGAAGCGGCTGCTATAAAATCTAAAGAACAAAACTCAGGGCGATTTCAAAGCCCTATCGTTACGGAAATTACTGCTGAGTCAAAATATTATATTGCTGAGGACTATCATCAGCAATATCTCGCAAAAAGAGGATTAGAAAATTGCCACTAATGGAAAGAAGGTGTTTATGCGACAGCTGATTATTGCGGTTGTGTTTGGGATTGTTTTATTTTCGACCGCATGGGCAGAAGAGGCTGTTTATGAGCCGGTTCCGGAAATGAAATATCCGGCGGACAATAAATGGTCAAAAGAGAAAGAAGAGTTAGGAAAGATTCTTTATTTCGATCCACGTTTGTCGGGGAGCAACTGGATAAGTTGCGCCACCTGCCATAATCCTGGCTTGGGATGGGGAGATGGACTTCCACGAACTATTGGAGATGGTCAGAAGGAATTGAGTCGGCATGCTCCCACCGTTATAAATAGCGGTTATTTTGAAACCCAGATGTGGGATGGAAGAAAAAAATCGCTGGAAGATCAGGCGAAAGGTCCTATAGAAGCTAGAGGTGAAATGAATCAGAACTTTGATGAACTAATCTTTGAGCTAAAAGCCATACCTGATTATGATACAAAATTTGCCTCTGTATTTGGAAAAAACTCACTGACTATAGAAAATATTGCCAAGGCGATCGCCACTTTTGAAAGATCAGTTGTTTCAAAAAATGCCCCTTATGATAAGTATTGGGCTGGCAATAAATCCGCTATGTCTGCATCGGCAGTGAATGGTATGGGTTTGTTTTTTGGAAAAGCTAAATGTGCGATTTGCCATAACGGTCCGGTTTTTACAGACAGTGGCTTTCATAATATTGGTGTTAAGGCTGCGGGCCCCTTAAAAGTGGATCTCGGTCGCTATAATGAAAGTAAAGAAGATTCTGACAAAGGTGCTTTTAAAACCCCAGGTTTGCGGAGTATCAGTCAGTCTGCTCCTTATATGCATAATGGAACAGAAGCTACATTAATAGATGTAGTTGAGTTCTATGACCGGGGAGGGGATGTAAAACAAAACCTGAGTCCTTTTATCACACCCCTTGGATTGACTACGCAGGAAAAAAAGGATCTGGTTAAATTTTTAATAGCTCTCGATGGAGAACTCATTGAAGTTGTTTTTCCAGATTTTCCATAGACCTCGTAAATACCCCCCCCTAGATTATTTCAGGGGGGTTTTATTTATTAAATTCTTTTAATTTTCAATCTACTTACCAAGCCTTGCAGCCCAACTTGGAGGCTTAAGTTTTTTATTTTTTTTATTTATTATATTATATGCAGCTGTAAACCACCCAATCATAAAGCAGAGTCCACCTAATGGTGTGATGGGTCCCAAAAACAGAGGGCCGTCAAACACCAGCCCGTAAAGACTTCCACAGAAAAATATAATTCCGACACTTATCCAGATTGCTGAACGGTTTAGTTTGCGCGCAGTATCCACATGCAGTAGGTATATTAGAATGCCGATAAAGATCAGCCCCAATGCATGGTAACCAAGGTAGTCGGTGGCAGTGTGGAAGGTGGCGAGATTTTTTTCGGTTAAACGGGGTTTTAAGGAATGCGCACCAAACGCGCCGAGCATGACACTTAAACCGGCCAAACCTGCACCTAGGGAAGCCCAGCCGAGTCCATTTGGGGGGTTGGAAGCTACGTTTTCTTGAGTTTCAACAGGATCATTAGTTTCTTCCATCTCTTATATGCCCTTTAATTTATATATCGACAAGCTACCCAGAATAATACATCACTTTGAAAGTGAGTATAAAATTTAAAGTGTTTCAATTTAATTGATATAATTAAAACCTTCCTTCTTCCAGCTTCCAGATCAAAAGCGCTTATCTAGACGTATACAGGATGATGACTGGGTACATTTGTTGGAATATGAGTGTCCAGAGGAAATATTGAACTTTATCCGGTATTTCACTCAGCCGCACGTTCACTAACGATGGGGGACAACTAGGTAAAGACTTATTTGGCTGAGAGAAAGTTTTTGTGCTTCAAAAGAGGTTGCCAGTAACTACCTGCCACATGGTTCGGCTAGCCGACTATGTTGTATCTCCTTGCACGGTACTTTACTCCGAATTCTTTGTTTACTATTTCTTCGCAGTTCGCTTCATCGACTCCGCGCTGGTGCGTGACAATAGAAGCTTGTACATCGGGGATATGTTTTTTGGCCTCTTCAATAAATTCTTTAATTTTTTCATAGATTCCGTTACGAAACTTTGGAAGAGGCTTACATATTTCATCGTAGGCTTCCGAAGAGTCGGTATTAAGGCTCACCGAAACTTCATCTATAAGACCCGATAATTCTGGCAGAATATTGCGTTTGTTGATTACGTTTCCATGACCGTTGGTGTTGAGTCTCACGCGACCTCCATTGTCTTTGATTTTTTTAGCAACTTCCTTGATGACATCGAGCCTGAGAGTTGGCTCACCAAACCCGCAGAAAACAACCTCATCGTATTTCTTTACATCATCAATCGATTCCCAGATTTCTTTAACTGTGGGTTCCCGGTCTAGTTTAAGGTTGTAGCCTTGGACAACCGGTTTAGTGAGTCGAGTGCAGAACACACAATCTGCGGTGCAACGTTGTGTCAGGTTAAGATAAAGTGAATTGCGAATCTTATATGAGACGGTTCCTGTTTTTGCTTGAGCGCCAATGCCAAAGAGTTCGAAAAAATTAAGTGCCATAGTGCGTTCCACATCTTCAATTTTTAATCCGCGGATTTCTGCAAGTTTTTCGGCAGTGAAATTAACATAAGCCGGTTCGTTTCGCTTACCGCGATGTGGAACGGGGGTAAGATAAGGGCAATCGGTTTCTGCGAATAAACGATCTGCGGGAATATTTTTGGCAACTTCGCGCAGGTCCTCTGCTTTTTTAAATGTGATTGTTCCGGAAAAGGAAATATAGAACCCCATCTCCAACGCTGCATCTGCCAACTCCTGATCACCTGAAAAACAGTGGAAGATTCCCGACTGTGCTGTTGGGTCTTTGGGGTAAAATTCTGACAAAATCGAAATAATGTCTTCCTTTGCATCTCGGCTGTGGATGACAATCGGTTTATTCATGTCGCGCGCAAGTTGAACTTGATTGCGAAAATGCGTGCGTTGTAAATCCTGAGGAGAATAGTTTTTGAAATAATCGAGACCGATTTCTCCAAGAGCCACGACCTTTGGATGAGATAGTAATTTCCGTAGGTGGGCATAGGTATTGTCATCAATGGATTTCACCTCATGCGGATGGATACCCGCAGTTGCGTAAATGAAATCGTATTGTTCGGAAAGTTCCATAGACCGATAGCTGCTTTCGATATCGCAACCAATATTCATCATATACTGCACTCCACTTTCGCGGGCGCGTTCTATCACGGCTTCGCGATCTTCTTCGTAGTCGGCCACATCGATATGAGCGTGCGTGTCGATAATCATCGTACTTGTATTCCTAATCCGGGTTCCTGATCAAATCCTGCCAGTAGGAGAGAACCATCGTTGTTAGCGGCTAACAGCATACCCTGCGATTCGATTCCCATCAGTTTTGCTGGTTTTAGATTGGCTACGATAATTACGGTGCGCCCAATGAGGTCTTCTGCTTCAAAACTTTCTGCGATGCCTGCAAGAATCTGTCGAGTTTCAGTGCCGATATCTACTTTGAGTTGAACTAGTTTTTTAGATTTTTTTACTTTTTCGGCTTCAAGAATTTTCCCGGTGCGTAGATCGACCTTCATAAACTCATCAATCGTGATTTGCCCTGTGTCATCTTTTGTAGTTTCTTTTGGGGCCTCTAACTCTGCCAGAATTTTTGCGGCCTGCTTGTCTTCGATTCGTGGGAAAAGTTGTTTGGCTTTTTGAGTTTGCGTGCCCGTAGTTAAACCGCCCCAATTATCTAGCGAGGTCATCCCTTGTTCTTCTATGGTTTTTTCAACTCCGAGTTGCTGCATCAATGATTCGCAGCTTTTTGGCATAAAGGGAAAGAGTAGAACGCCTAAAACGCGTAAAGATTCTGCGGAGTTATACATAACGGTTTTCAGTCTCTCTTTACCTTCATCGGTTTTAGCGAGACTCCAAGGGCCTGTTTTGTCAATATATTGGTTGGTTGTGTCTACCAACTCCCAGATTTTTTGTAGAATTTTATTAAATGCAAGTTCGTCGTAAAGTTTGCGTACTTCATTAATTACTTCTTGTGCTTTGTTTTGCAGTGCTATGTCTTCTTCGCCTGTCGTAGCGCTTAATGGAATGGTGCCGTTGAAATATTTTTTCATCATATTAATGGTGCGGTTGAGTAGATTACCCAGATTGTTTGCTAAATCACTATTGAGTCGCCGGATCAAAGCCTTATGAGAAAAATCACCATCAAGCCCAAAGGGAACCTCCCTTAAAAGGAAATAACGGATCACATCGACTCCAAATTGGTCCGCGAGTTGATTTGGTTCTACCACGTTGTGTAGGGACTTGGACATTTTCTGTCCGTTCACTGTCCACCATCCATGCGCAAAAATATTTTTTGGTGGTTCCAGCCCAATAGCCTTCAACATGGTTGACCAGTAAACCGCGTGTGTGGTTAGGATATCTTTCCCAACCATGTTGTGATCTGCAGGCCAGAAGCCACTTGCAAGTATATCGTCAAACGAACCGTGGATGGATATGTAGTTTATCAGCGCATCGAACCAAACGTAGGTGACATATGCTTCATCGAAGGGAAGTGGGATGCCCCAGGGGAGTCGCGATTTTGGACGTGAGATGCAAAGATCTTCCAGTGGTTTTTCCAAGAAACCCAAAACTTCATTCCGCCGTGAAGCAGGCAAAATGAAATGCGGATCACTTTTAATTTTTTTGATAAGCCAATCCTGATATTTTCCCATGCGAAAAAAATAATTATGTTCCTTTATTTTTTCTACTTTACGTCGACAGTCAGGACAATTGCCTTCTTGTAAATCCTTTTCCGTCCAGAATCTTTCGCACGGGGTGCAATACCAGCCTTCATAGCTGTCGCGATAGATTTCATCTTTATCGTGTAGCTTTTGCAGGATGTCGCATACCAGACGCTTATGACGTTCTTCTGTCGTGCGGATGAAATCGCTATTGGAAATATTAAGTTTTACCCATAACTCTTTAAACCGTTGGTGAAGTTTGTCGACGTGCTGCTGCGGGGTTACATTTAGGTCTTTTGCGGCCTGCTGGACTTTTTGTCCGTGCTCATCGGTTCCAGTCAGAAAGAAAACTTTATATCCATCGAGTCTTTTAAAGCGTGCGGCTACATCTGCAGCGATGGTTGTATATGCGTGCCCGATATGCGGAATATCGTTCACATAATAAATAGGGGTGGTGATGTAAAAATTTTTCATGTTTCAGTTTTTAGAGTTTCAGGGTTTTGGGTTTTGCTGTTTAACTTTCAGTTCTTCTTTGGGGTAGGTACTAATGCTTTCGTCATCGAGGCGAACCATAACTCTCTGGGCAAGAATTTCATTTTTTAAAACTTTTCCGGGGCCATCAGGAGTTTGTACCTGACTGTTGACTCTTGGCATGCCTTTAACCATTTCTTTGTAATTGTCATGTTCGTATTGAAGACAACACATCAGTCTGCCGCACACACCTGAAATCTTACTTGGGTTTAATGCCAGTCCTTGATCTTTTGCCATTTTTATGGTGACGGGAGTGAATTCGGGTAGCCATGAGGAGCAGCATAATGTTTCGCCGCATATTCCAAACCCGCCTATGACCTTTGCCTCATCCCTCACTCCTACCTGTTTCATTTCGATGCGGTGCCGCAGGTTAGATGCAAGGTCGCGAATGAGTTGGCGAAAATCTACCCTTCCTTCTGCGGTGAAAAAGAAAATGGTTTTGTTCATATGCGGCTGGTGAACAACCCGACTCAAGCTCATTGGCAGTTCCAGTTCCATGATCTTTTCGGAGCATAAAGCCTTGGCTTTTTGTTCGACGCTTTGCCTTCGGTTCTCAGCTTGGAAATCATTGTCATTTGCAACGCGAAGAATTTTATAAAATTTCTCGTTTTTATCCTTACGGAAATTAATGATTTTGTTGGATGCTACAAGGCCCATCTTGAGTCCTTGGTCCGAATTGACCATTACCGTCATTCCCACGCGCAGCTTTAATTCTTTTGGGTCGTAGAGTTGAGATTTTACTTGGTTGTTGATGCGAATTCCAATTAAAAACTTTGGTGGTGTTGTAATGGCTTCTGTGTTTTTAGTTTTTTCGGCTGTCGATTTCATAATTTTTAAGCGGCTTCGCAAAAATCTATAAGCATGTTTTCAAAAAAAAGCTGAGCGTTAGCATTTCCTGATAAAGCTAATTGGGTTGTATGTATCGTATTAAATATTTCCAACCAGTATTTTAAACTTCTTTTTGAAGATAATGGTTTTAATCTGTTTGCAATGTCACGGTTGAGAATTTCTGACTCAGAACATCCTGAACGGAAAAATGCAAGGTCACGTACCAATTCCATCATCTCATTAAAAATCATTCCCCATTGATCGGTTTGCCGGGCCCATGATTTGGCATGTGAGAATACTATATCCATGCGATCAAAAGATACCGTTTCCAGAAGATCCAGAATTTCCTGGCGAATATTGGCAATGTCAGCCATATCCTCCGTCATGGCTTTTTTTACACTGCCTCGTGATCGAAGTGTGCGAAAGTCCAGGTCGTTCTCTACTATCATTTCTTGGGTCATGGTTTCTTTTAAAATCTTTTTTATGTTTTCTGGAGTGAGCGGTTGAAATTTAATGGCCTGGCACCTTGATATCAGGGTGGGCAGTAATTTAAACGGATGAGACGAAACCAGAACCAATACGGTTGCTGATGGGGGCTCTTCCAGCGTTTTTAAAAAAGAGTTGGCCGCTTGAGGATTCATGAGGTCAGCATCATCGATCACCGCGACTTTCACTTTTCCTTCGTAAGGGTGGAAAGCAAGTTTTCTTTGCAGCTCGCGAATGGGTTCAATCTTGATTGTTGCTTCCCGCGCTGTTGGAGTGCTTTTGATGGGTTCTATGAAAAAGAAATCGGGATGAGTTCTTTTTTCAATTTTTCGACAGGACAAACACTTGTCGCAAGCCTCCCCTTTTGCCGATTCAGGGCAGTTTAACGCTTTTGCCAATTCAATAGCGGTATATTTTTTGCCAATACTTTCCTGTCCGTAAAACAGGTAGGCGTGAGCCACACTGTTGCTTTGGAGTGCATTTTTTAAGGTTTGCTTGGGTTGTTTTTGACCCAGAATTCGATCGAACGACATGATTTTAATAATATCTCCCTTGAATTTTTATAAAAACAAGGATGTTGAGAAGATTGAAATTCTTTAAATCTAGCTAGGAAAGGGGAAGGCTTAGCCCCTTTTAGAGAGGCTAACTTACGGCATTTGTTACTATATTACTACAGGGTTCGTTATAAAACAAGCACAAGACCCCTTATTTTATGGACGTTATAGCTGAAGAGGCTGGTTTCCCACTTTATTTTTATTAATCGCACCACAACGATTGAAAATCGTTTTAAAATAAGGTTATAATCAATATCAGTTTTTCAGGATGGACTAGTTATTAAGCTAACTTTCAGGGAACACTTCATGGCAACCAAAGAAAAAGCCAAAAGAGACGTTCAGCGAAAAAGAAAACCCAAGATACTTGCTGTTATCAATGATGCCTGCACGGGTTGTGCGAGTTCTCCTATTTGCATCACCGAATGTCCAGTCGATAACTGCATGTTCGAAGTAGAAAACCCGGATGCTCCAGCGTTCAACCGAGTCTTTGTTGATCCTTTGTTATGCATAGGTTGTAAAAAATGTATAACTAAAGGTCCTATGGATACTTTTTTGGAAGGTTGCCCGTGGGATGCCATTGATATGGTGCCGGTTGATAAATATGAAGCAGAATTTGGAACCCTTCCTTATTAAAATTAAACCGATAATAGTTCGAAATTTAAAGCCAGTATTCTGAAATCAGGTTGTTTATGGGTCAGGCCATTGGTTGTCTGGTTTTACTGGATTACGATGGCTTTTACTTGCCAGTGTTTTCAGTGGTTTATGGGTAGGAAAATACAAATAAATTTTTTTTGGACAACATTGATATGTTGAGTTATAATGACCCCGGTTTTCTGGGTAATCCCCCCAAGTAAAAAATAAATGAGTGAAAATAGCGGCTTCCGGCAAGGTATGCAGGTTGCGTTCAGGTTGGGAACTGAACTGACGGTAGCAACGATTATCGGCGGCTTACTAGGGTATGCGCTGGATAGTTTTTTCGGCACAAAGCCTTGGGGTATGGTGATAGGGATTCTGCTTGGTTCTGCAGCGGGTTGTCTTGCTGTTTACCGGGTTGCGATGACTCTGACTATCGAAGAAGACGATACGAATAACGATTTGGAATAACAAAGTAAACTATGGAAAGTCCTTTACACCATTTTGAAGTCCACACGATTGTCCCGATCCACATTGGTGGGTTAGATCTTTCTATAAATAATGCAGTGGTTGCCATGTGGGTGGGGCTAGCTGTGATTTGCGGTATGTTTATATTGCCTGCCAGAAAAGGATTGTCCCTCGTTCCTGGTAAATTACAGAGTGTTCTGGAAATTGCGGTGGAGTTTATTCGCAATCTGGTTTACGAGTTTATTGGCGAGGAAGAGGGGCGGAAATATGTTCCCTTCATTGCTAGTTTGTTTTTGTTCATTCTTGCCTGCAACTTGATTGGTTTGGTGCCAGGTTCTTATACGATCACCAGTCAGTTGGTGGTGACCGGGGTTTTTGCGACCGGAATTTTTATTTTGACGCTGGTGATTGGTTTTTCAAAACATGGTATGGGCTTTCTTGGAATCCTTGTGCCACCAGGAATTCCCAAGGTGTTGATTCCTGTAATGATCCCGATCGAAATCATTAGCATGCTGGCTCGGCCGATATCTCTTGCGGTGCGCCTGTTTGCCAATATGACGGCGGGGCATACTGTTTTAGCAGTTTTATTTGGTCTGGCTATGACAGGGCCTTTATGGTTGGGCTGGTTGCCGTTTGGTTTTACGGTGGTCATTAACGGATTAGAAATTGCTATCGCTTTCATTCAAGCATACATATTCACAACGCTGACCTGTGTTTACATTGGCGATGTGATCAAGTTACATTAATTATTAGTTAACAATAGGAGGAAAGAATGGGTTCAGAAGCTGCTGCATTAATTGGAATGGGTTTATGTGCCGCCGGTTTTTTTGGTGCTGCATTGGGTATCGCATATATTTTTGCGAAAACCATCGAAACCGTTGGTCGTCAACCTAATTGTGAAGCGAAAGTTGCTAAATATTGTTGGATCGGTTTTGCACTGGTTGAAGCAATTGCTCTTTACGCCTTGGTTATTGCTTTTATCATTATGCCGTAGGAAGCGCATGCCGTTTTGTGTGTTGTGTGAAAATTTTTTAAGGATCAATTATGCCTCAATTTGAACAAGTTTCTGTTTTTGGTTCGCTGATTTTCTGGTCAGTAATTTCTTTTGCGATTTTGTTTTTTATGCTTAAGAAGTTTGCTTTTCCGCCGATTCTTGCTGCTCTCGATGACCGTGAGAAAAAGATTCGTGGTGATATTGAAGCCTCGGAAAAGCTGAAGCAGGATGTGGAAAAAATAAAAATAGATTTGGAGGAAAAACTAGCAGCCGCGCACGGTAAAGCTGAAGCGATTGTCCAGCTGGCGCAGGATGAAGCTAAAAAAATTCAAGAGAAAATCGTTCAAGAAACCGAAGCCAAGGTCAAACAGGTGCAGCGCGAAGCGGAGCAAGAAATTCAAAGCTCTCGAAGCAAGCTTTTACAGGAAATTCGAAGCTACACCGCAGCGTTGACCATTGCTTCTACGGAGAAATTTCTTAAGAAGGCATTGGACGATTCAGATAAAAAACGGCTGGTGGATGAGTCTATTGAGCAGGTGATTCAGGAATTGGAAAAAAATCAGCAGAATTAACGTCTCTTAAAGAAAAATAAATTGCGATGTTGGAAAATCAGGTAGGGAAAAGGTACGCCGAAGCGCTTTCCGGGAATATTGAAGATAATTTCCAATTAGGAAACGCATTGCAAAGTTTGGAAGCTTTTGGCGAAGCCATGAAAACGGAAAAACAATTGTTACGTTTTTTTGAGCATCCTTCTATTTCCACAGAAAAGAAAAAGAAAGTCGTTGAGGAACTTTGTAGTCGTTTGCAGACTGGAGATAAGGTTCGCAATCTGCTAGTTTTGCTCAATAAACGTGGGAAAATTATTTTTCTCGATAAAATTATTGAATATTTCTCGAGGGTCGTAGACCGTAGGCTGGGGCAAACAAGAGTTAATGTGACCTCGGCGTATTCTTTGTCGGATGCTAATACGGGTCGACTGAAAACAGCGTTGAATAAAATTTTAGGAAAAACCATATTGATCGATACCGAAGTGGATGAGTCGCTGATTGGCGGAGTAATGCTGCGCATTGGGGACTTGGTAGCGGATGATACTATTCGTAACCGCTTGTATATCTTGAAACGAACAATAGAGAAAGAGGAGGTAGTCTAAGTGAATTTACGAGCCGATGAAATCAGCTCCCTGATTCAAAAGCAAATCGAAGGATTTGAAGAGGGGATTGAGCTCAAGGAAACCGGTCGGGTGATTTCGGTGGGAGATGGAATCGCACGTATTTACGGCCTTGGAAACGCTATGGCCGGTGAACTTTTGGAATTCCCTGGCGGATTATCTGGAATGGTGCTGAACCTCGAAGAAGATAATGTGGGTGCGGTGCTCCTCGGACGCGATGACAATATTAAAGAAGGCGATGAGGTTAAACGCACAGGAAAGATCATGCAAGTGCCTATCGGACCTGAAATGGTCGGCCGTGTTGTAGATGGTCTGGGTGCGCCGATTGATGGCAAAGGCCCCATTAAAACAGACAAGTTTGGTCCTATTGAAAGAACTGCTCCAGGCGTGATTGACCGAAAATCGGTTCATGAACCTATGCAAACAGGTATCAAGGCAATTGATGGAATGATTCCGGTTGGTCGTGGTCAACGAGAGCTCATTATTGGTGACAGACAAACAGGTAAAACGGCAGTTGCGATTGATGCGATCATCAATCAAAAAGGCCAGAACATGTTTTGTATCTATGTTGCGGTCGGGCAAAAACGGTCTACCGTTGCTCGAGTTGTGAAAACTCTCGAAGAACGTGGTGCGATGAAGTACACTATTGTTGTTTCTGCGTCAGCCAGTGACCCTGCACCTATGCAGTTCATTGCTCCTTATGCGGGTTGTGCAATGGGGGAATACTTCCGTGACAATGGTCAGCATTGTCTGATCGTTTATGATGATCTCAGTAAACAGGCCGCCGCTTATAGACAGCTTTCTCTTCTTCTGAGAAGACCACCGGGGCGTGAAGCGTATCCGGGTGATGTTTTCTTTTTGCATTCTCGATTACTTGAGCGTTCTGCAAAAGTCAGTGATGAATTGGGAGCAGGTTCCATGACGGCTCTGCCGATTATCGAAACCCAGGCGGGTGATGTTTCCGCATACATTCCGACCAACGTGATATCCATTACGGATGGGCAGATATTTTTGGAAACGGACCTATTTTATTCTGGAGTTCGTCCTGCGATCAATGTTGGGCTTTCTGTGTCTCGAGTTGGTGGTGCGGCGCAAATTAAAGCAATGAAACAGGTGGCAGGTCAGCTTCGATTAGACTTGGCGCAATACCGCGAAATGGCAGCTTTTGCTCAGTTCGGTAGTGATCTGGACGCAGCTACTCAAGCTCAGCTACATCGCGGTGAACGATTGGTGGAATTGCTTAAACAAGGTCAGTACAAACCTTTAACTGTAGTTCAGCAAATCGTCTCCATTTTTTCAGGTGTGCGAGGTTTGGTGGATGATATCCCTGTAGCTAGTATCCAAAAATTTGAAGCTGGTTTGATCAGCTTTATGGAAGACAAGCATCAGGTGTTGATGAATAAAATTGCAGAAGCAAAAAAACTTGATGGTGACAGCGAAAGCCAGTTGAAAGCAGCTATCGAAGAATTCAAAGGTCTTTTTAAGAATTAATCTATGCCTAACTTAAAAGATATAAAAAGGCGAATCCGAAGCGTAAAAAATACGCAACAAATCACCAAGGCCATGAAACTGGTTGCGGCATCGAAGTTGCGAAAAGCCCAGCTTGCTATTCTTGAGGCGAGGCCTTACGCGGTTAAGATGATGGATGTTCTCAACCATTTGGCAGCAAGATGTAATAGCGACTTGCACCCTTTGTTGGATGAGCGGGAAGGAAATAAACATTTGTTCCTTATCATTACTGCTGACAAAGGTTTATGTGGGGGCTTCAACGGAAGCATCATTCGTAAAACAGCCGAACACCTAAAAAAGAATCCGCAAAATGAAAACTCGCTGATTATCGCTGGGAAAAAAGGAAATGATATTTTCCGCAATCGCCCAGTGAATATTGTTGATGACCATATTGGCTGGACGAAGGATTTTAATTACCTGAAAGCGCAGGAGATTGGTGAAAGTCTAGCCACTTTGTTTTCAGAGAAAAAGGTCGACAAAGTTTTCATGATTTATAACGAGTTTAAATCGGTGATGGCTCAAGAGGTTATTGTTGAGCAATTGTTGCCAGTGGTGCCAGAAAAACTGGAACATAAAGAAGGTTCCTTTGCTGTGGATTATATCTACGAGCCCGATGAAGAAGCCATTCTGGACGGTCTTCTTAAGCGTTACATGACAGTTGAAGTTTGTCGGGCGTTTCTAGAATCGAGTGCCAGTGAGCATGGTGCGCGCATGACGGCAATGGATAGTGCTACACGCAATGCTGGTGAAATGATTGGTGCCTTGACATTAACTTATAATCAAGCCCGACAGGCTTATATAACTAAAGAATTAATAGAAATTGTAAATGGTGCCGAAGCCTTGAAAGGTTGATGGCGTGAAAGATACTGAAATTAGTGGAGGGGAATGAATGAATAAGGGAAAGATTATCCAGGTCATGGGACCCGTTGTAGATGTGAGCTTCGAAGACGGTGTGCTACCTGCTCTTTATAACGCGATAAACATTGAGCGAACCGGTGAAACCGGAGAAACTGAAACTCTCGTTTGCGAAGTGGCTCTGCACTTGGGAAATAATGCTGTGCGAAGCGTTGCCATGCATTCAACTGATGGACTGGTTAGAGGAATGGAAGTGCTCGATACTGGCGCTCCTATTACTGTGCCGGTTGGAGAAGAAGTTCTGGGTCGGATTCTAAATGTTGTAGGCGAACCTGTAGATAAAAAACCTCCCGTTGATTCTAAGGTTAGATGGAGCATTCATCGTGATGCACCCGCATTTGATGAACAGGATACCAAAATGGAGATGCTCGAAACCGGCATTAAGGTTATCGACATGCTTGAGCCCTACCTTAAAGGTGGGAAGACCGGCCTTTTCGGCGGAGCAGGCGTGGGCAAGACCGTTCTGATCATGGAGCTGATTCGTAATATCGGCGCGGAACATGGCGGCTATTCAGTGTTCGCCGGAGTAGGTGAGCGGACTCGTGAAGGTAATGATCTCTACCATGAAATGGTAGACTCCAATGTAATTGATAAAACCGCTCTGATTTACGGGCAGATGACAGAACCTCCTGGCGCTCGAATGCGAGTCGGTTTGACAGGCCTTACTTGTGCGGAGTATTTCCGTGATGAAGGTGGGAAAGACGTTCTATTATTTATTGATAATGTTTTCAGATTTTCACAAGCGGGTTCTGAAGTATCTGCACTTCTGGGTCGAATTCCTTCAGCGGTAGGTTATCAGCCTACACTAGCGACTGAAATGGGTAACCTGCAAGAGCGCATTACTTCAACGAAAAAGGGTTCCATCACTTCCGTACAGGCGATTTATGTGCCTGCGGATGACTTGACCGATCCGGCTCCTGCAACGACCTTCTCGCATCTCGATGCGACTACCGTTTTGAATCGTCGTATTTCTGAGTTGGGCATTTATCCAGCAGTTGATCCTCTGGATTCAACTTCACGGATTCTTGATCCAGAAGTTATCGGTGATGAACACTACAACACAGCTCGCGGTGTTCAACAGGTTCTGCAACGTTATAAAGATCTTCAAGATATCATTGCGATTCTGGGTATGGACGAATTATCGGAAGAAGACAAGCAATCGGTTTCTCGTGCTCGAAAAATTCAAAAATTTCTGTCGCAGCCATTTTTTGTAGCCGAGGTCTTTACAGGGGCACCAGGAAAATATGTAAAAGTACAAGACACAATAGAGGGTTTCAAAGCCATTCTTGAAGGTAAAGGGGATGACATCTCTGAGCAGGCATTTTACATGGTGGGAACTCTTGATGATGTACTCGCAAAACAAAAGGAACTGGATAAAAAATCAGCATGACGCAAAAACTGATACTCAGCATTGTAACTCCCGAAAAACAACTGGTTTCTGAAGAGGTCGATCAGGTCAATGTCCCTGGTACCGAGGGCGATATGGGGATTCTTTATGATCACGCCCCGATTCTGACCGTCCTGCGCTCTGGACAGTTGTCTTATGAAAAAGAAGGCAAGACCGTTGTATTGGTCGTTAGTGGCGGATATCTAGAAGTTACAGATAACCGCGTAACGGTAATGGCTGAAACGGGAGAATTTTTAAAAGAGATCGACCGCGAACGCGCTGAGCGTGCCCAGGCCGAAGCTGAAAAACGGCTGGGTGAAACTGATATCTCTGAAGAAGAATACATCGAAACACAGAAGAAACTTTTCCGCGCAATTGCCCGCCTCGAAAATTCTGAGAGCAACTAAACTCGTAGTTCTAACTGCCCTTTTTTAATTCCCCTCCCTTTCCTTCATTTGAAAATGATACACTGGTTGTATTATTCATATTCCTAGTGGAGAATTTACATGAATAATAAAAAATAAATTCCCTGGTTCGATTTGCTCCATAAATAATGAGAACTCTGATAAAGCGATATTTCACCTTCAGGAATATTACAGCCTTGCTCCCAGCCGATCTGAAGCCGCGAAAATTCAGACCAAGATCGAGGCCTTAAGAAGTCAGGGCCAAAAATCTGGTTGATCGGGGAACTCTTCATCTCCCAAATTCAATAAAGGACTTGATGAATCCATTCGTAAAAACCAAAACATGCTACTGTTCTTTTAATAATCTCCTTTTTACTATATTTTAAAACACCAAAATAACTGTGCAAAGTACCCAGAGCGGTACAAAAGTGCTGCATTACCCTCGCGCGCTTTATGCCAAGGTTGCTGAGTGTCTGATATTGGCGACGGTCTCAACCGGCCGATACAACACATGAGTTAAATCGTTTAGCTGGTGTTTTAAATTCTAATTTTTACGTAGCCTCTCATTTTACTGTTGGGCCACCGAATTCAACTTAGTTTGAGAGTTTTTGATAAGTCAGTACCTTCTGGAAAATATTGTTTAAGCAAACCATTAGTATTTTCGTTTGGTCCTCGTTTCCATGGGTAGCGAGGATCAGAAAAATAAACGTTTATATCAGTTTTTAATGTAAATCGCTTATGGTCTGACTCTATTTCAAGTGAAAGTATTGGATCGACCAGTTGAAGTCGTAGCAGAAAGCCGACATAAAATAACAGCACTAAAAAAAACTATTTTTTTGAAAACTAAAAATTCACGGGAGGATTAGAGATAATCTTTTAAATACTTTCCGGTGTAGGAAGTTTTAGATTTTGCGATTTCCTCGGGTGTGCCTTCAGCCATTACGAGACCGCCACCTTCTCCACCTTCAGGGCCGAGGTCAATGAGATGGTCTGCTGTTTTGATAACATCCATATTATGTTCGATGATTACTACTGTATTCCCAGTATCCACTAGTTTCTGCAAAACTTTCAGTAATTGTTCGATGTCGGCGAAATGCAATCCGGTGGTAGGTTCATCCAAAATATAAAGGGTTCTACCGGTACTTCGTTTACTGAGTTCTTTTGATAGTTTTACTCGTTGTGCTTCTCCACCGGACAAGGTAGTTGCCTGTTGACCAAGACGGATATATCCCAAGCCTACATCTTTGACCGTTTGTAACTTGTTCTTTATTGCAGGAATATTTTTAAAAAACTCGTTGCCTTCTTCTGCCGTCATGTTTAGAACATCGGCGATGCTTTTACTCTTATATGAAATTTCTAATGTTTCACGATTGAATCTTTTCCCCTGGCAGACTTCGCAAGTTACGTACACGTCTGGCAGAAAATGCATTTCAATTTTAATGAGCCCATCTCCTTGACAGGCTTCGCAGCGCCCACCTTTAACATTGAAACTGAAGCGGCCGGGTTTGTATCCACGTGCCCGGGCTTCAGGAACCTGGCTGAATAGTTCTCGAATGAGGGTGAACACGCCGGTGTAGGTAGCGGGATTAGACCGGGGAGTTCGACCAATGGGGGATTGATCTATATCGATCACTTTGTCGAGATAATGAATTCCTTGAATTTTGTCGAAAGATCCGGGTTTGTCTACCGCTCTATAAAAATGTTTGGCCAAAGATTTATAAAGAATATCCAGAGTCAGTGTGCTTTTACCAGAACCGGAAACACCGGTCACACAAATCAGGCAACCTAGTGGAAACTTCACATTAACATTTTTCAAGTTGTTTTCTTTTGCTCCTAGTATTTCAAGAAACTCACCGTTGCCTTTTCTTCTTTGATTTGGCGTAGCAATCTTTTTTTTGCCAGATAAATATTGTCCGGTTAGGGACTTCTTTGATTTCAGCAGGGTTTTAGGGGTACCTGCAAAGGTTATCTCTCCTCCATGAACCCCTGCGCCGGGACCGAGGTCAACAACATAGTCGGCGGAGCGGATGGTGGCTTCGTCATGCTCTACTACGATAACGGTGTTTCCTAAATCACGTAAACGAACCAAGGTGGCTAATAACCGATCGTTATCTCGTTGATGCAGTCCAATACTAGGCTCATCGAGAACATATAAAACCCCCATTAGACTAGAGCCAATCTGCGTTGCCAGTCGAATGCGTTGGCTTTCACCGCCCGACAGGGTTGCCGATGTGCGATCGAGGGACAGATATTCTAGTCCGACATTGCTAAGGAAGCCGAGTCTTTCCTTAATTTCTTTCACAATTCGGCGGGCAATATTATTCTCCTGTTTTGTCAGTTTCAGGTCTTTGAAAAACTTGAAGGCTTTGCCAATGGAGAACGAGGTAACGTCAACAATATTTAAATCAGCAACTTTTACTGCGATGGCTTCTTTTCTCAAACGCTTACCATCGCATTGCTGGCAGGGGAGGGCACGCATAAAACGAGCGATTTCTTCTCGCGACCATGTGGAATCGGTTTCAAGATAACGTCTCTCAAGATCAGGAATGACCCCGTCAAAGGTGTCTGTGTAATGCTGTTGACGTCCGTCTTTTTCAAAAAAATATTTTATCGGTTCATCGCCAGAACCATATAAAAGAATACTTTGTATCTTTTTAGTGAGTTTATTAAAAGGAGTGCTGAGCTTGAATTTGAAATGAGCGGAGATTGTATCTAGCATTTGATGGTAATAAATAGAACTGCGTTTTTCCCATGGTTTCAATGCTCCGTCTCGAATGGAGAGACAATCGTCTGGCACAACCAGTTCGGGGTCAATCACCATTTTTATCCCCAACCCATCACACTTTGAGCAGGCCCCTTGAGGATTGTTGAATGAGAAAAGTCGGGGCTCCAGTTCTGGGTAGCTGATGTTGCAATAACTACATGCGAACTTTTCGCTGAACAATAATTCTTCTTCTTCAATGATGGAAACAACAATGCTGCCTTCGCCTTGGGTGAGGGCTGTTTCGACAGAGTCGGCTAAACGTTTCCCCATTTCTTCCTTGATGACCAGTCGGTCGACAACGATTTCTAGAGTGTGCTTGAATTTTTTATCGAGAACGATTTCTTCATCGAGAGACCGTATTTCGCCGTCAATCCGAGCGCGGACGAATCCTTTTCTCCTCATATCGAGAATTTCTTTTTTGAATTCTCCTTTACGTCCTCTAGCAATCGGAGACATGATCATTATCTTTTTCCCGACAGGAATGGATTGCACCTGGTCGACGATATGCTGGACAGTTTGTGAGGTAATCTCTCTACCACAGCCATAGCAACTTACGCGTCCGATGCGTGCATATAGTAGTCTTAAGTAGTCATAGATTTCCGTTACTGTGCCAACGGTGGAGCGTGGATTGCGGCTTGATGTTTTTTGCTCGATGGAAATAGCGGGGGAGAGTCCATCAATGGAATCGATATCCGGCTTTTCCATCAGTTCCAGAAATTGCCGTGCGTATGCCGAAAGGGACTCCACATAACGGCGCTGACCTTCTGCATATATTGTGTCGAAGGCTAGAGAAGATTTCCCTGAACCGCTCAACCCAGTAATAACCACTAGTTTTTCGCGTGGTAGAGTTAAGTGGAGATTCTTGAGATTATGTTCTCTTGCGCCTTTTATGTTTATGAATTCAAGAGCCATTAAAAAATTTATATAAAAAAAGGTTTTGGGAATGCCATGCTGAACTAGTCGAAGCATGCACAATAATTAATAGTACCTTAGCTCTTCGACAAGCTTAGGTGAGGGTTTCGTTAGAATATTACTCCTTGAACATCGAGTTCCACTTTTTATCGACTTGCGTTTTGATTTCTTCGGACATCTCAATTTCTTCGGGCCAGTTTTGCTGGTAGCCTTCTTCTTTCAGTTTTTGTGTTACATCGATTGCAAGCCGATCTCCATCGAAATAGAAATCGCGTTTGGGATCGAGATTGTTAAAAAATTTCCACATCACTATTGAATCATCATCGAGTTTCACATGGCCTTCCAGTACGATTACGATGTCGATGGCTGAGAACTTGGTATCATTGAAAAAGGTTTTGATGAATTCTTCCCCTTGGTGAGAGCGGGTTTTGTCCAAGGCGGCATACATGACGGATCTTTGGGCATTAATGTCTAAGATTCTACAATCCTTTAGATCAGGAAACTGATTCTTAGCTTCCTCTTTAGAAGGGAACGGAGAACTATTCCATGCAGTCGATTTGTTTTCTCCATAGCCAGGTTCACCTTTTACTTTTTCCGTTAGATCGATGCCAAGTTTAGAGCCATAAAGCATATTGTCGGAGCCGTGGTTGAGTACATCAAGCACGCCTTCTGAGAAAAACAGATCACGTTCAAAGTTTATCGTGTCCAATATTAGCTTGGTCAACTCATGGTAATTGTGGACATCAATTTTACTGTCGACCGTGATGATGGTTTTAACAAAACTCATTTGCCCCAGTCCCCAGAGGGCGCTCATCAAGCGGCGCGACTGCATGGGGTAGCGTTTGTCAATGGAGACGATGACACAGTTGTGGAACACTCCTTCAACCGGCATATCCATGTCGACGATTTCAGGTAGCTGGGTGCGCATGAGAGGAAGGAAGATACGCTCCGTGGCACGGCCGAGATAAAAATCTTCCTGCGGTGGCTTACCCACTATCGTCGTCAGGTAAATAGGGTCTTTCCGGTGTGTGATAGCTGTAAGATGAAAGACTGGGTAATCACCATCCTGTGAATAGTAACCCGTATGGTCTCCGAAAGGACCTTCCAATCGCATTTCTGATGGATCGATAAATCCTTCGAGAACAATTTCAGCGTTTGCGGGGACTTCCAGATCTACGGTTTTGCATTTTACGAGAGGTACGCTCTTCTCTCTGATGAAACCCGCGAGCAGGAACTCATCAATGCCGTATGGCAGGGGAGCGGATGCCGCGTAACATGAAGCGGGATCTGCACCAATGGCAACAGCAACCTCCATTATTTTATTCTGCTTTTGATATTCATGGAAAAAGTGAGAACCATCTTTATGAATGTGCCAGTGCATACCTGTTGTTTTTGAGTCGTAGATCTGCATGCGGTAGAGTCCGACATTCTTTACTTTACGGTCGACACTTCGATTGATAACAATAGGAAGAGTTATGAATCGTCCTGCATCCTGAGGCCAGCATTGCAGAATGGGGATTAGATCGAGATTGACATTGCCATTGAGATGCACCACCTCTTGACAGGCGGCTTTTGTGGAACCGACCAACTTTGGCGGAAACTGCACTGCCTGAAACAACATGGGTAAAAGCTTTGCTTTTTCCAGCAATGTTGTGGGTGGCTGTATTTTTAAATAGCGTTCTATTCTTTTAGGTATCTCCTCTATATCGTGTACCCCAAGAGCGGCGTTCATTCTTTTTTGACTGCCGAAAGCGTTGATCAGTACGGGCATAGAGCTGCCCTCTACATTTTCAAAAAGCAGTGCTTTTCCGCCACCGGTTTGTTTTGAGACTCGGTCGGTAATTTCGGAGATTTCAAGAATTGGAGACACTTGTTCTCGAATTCGAATGAGTTCGTTTTCGAATTCAAGCCGGTCGATAAATTCTCTTAAAGAAGGATAAGCCATGAAAACTCTAGTAATGATAAATGACCTTCAATTATATAGCAGTAGATATCTAAATAATGAAAAAAATTATTTAATAAATTTCCCAGCTCTATTTCCCCTGAGTCCGGTCAAATGGTAAGATGGAAGCATGTTACGATTTTTTCTCAGGCGGGTGTTGTTAGGGATACCGGTTCTGGCTACTGTTGCTACGCTGACCTTTCTCATCATGCATCTGGTGCCCGGCGGACCGTTTGATAGTGATAAAATCCTTCCCCCGCAAATCATTGCCAATATCGAAGCTAAGTACCACCTGGATGAACCTATAGAAATACAATATCTGCTTTATATGAAGCAGTTATTACAAGGTGATTTGGGTCCCTCCTATAAATATATTGGTCGCGATGTATCCGATATCTTGCGCAACACTTTTCCGGTTTCTTTTACCTTGGGCTTGTGTGCGGTTTTAGTTGTGCTGGGTCTAGGAGTGCCTGCGGGGGTGATCTCTGCTTATTGGAAAAACTCTTTACTGGACAGATCGATATTGTTATTCGCAGCGATGGGAATTTCTGTTCCTAGTTTTGTTTTGGGAGCGATATCCGTCTGGATATTTTCGCATCAATTACATTTGTTACCGCCTGCATTGTGGGAGGGGCCTCGGTATATGATCCTTCCCGCATTTGCATTAGGTGCTGGGTTTGCGGGTTATATTGCTCGGTTGACGCGCACGACCGTTCTTGATGTGTTGGGAACGGATTATATTCGTACTGCCCGTGCGAAAG
>DUZG01000019.1 GCA_013349585.1 Nitrospinota bacterium
ATTTTGTAAGCCGAGTTCCAGAGCCAGTTTGTTTACGCGAATCTTAGCCAAGTTTCCTCCTGTGTTCTTGCAAGCCCGCCATTCTACTTTGACTCAAGAGTTGAGCCTTTGTTGTAAACCCTGGCATGGAATTTTGATATTTGATTTGCAAAAAAATTCTTAAATAAGTTTTATACATTTCCCGCATTTCCCAGTTGTTGCTTTACTTTTTCAAGGATATCTTTTCCTGAATCTTCGTCTACACCATCAATAGCAATCAGTTCTTCTAGCAACGTAACAGAAAGCTCTGCTACGGTTTCAAAACCATTGGTTTCCAGAAGATCTCGTAATTCTTGCGATACACCAGATAAACTCTGAATTAGGATTTCCTCGTCATCGTTTTCTGGCTGATCTGTCTCGCCGCTAGAAGTGCTTTCTTCCGACTCATCAATTACTTTCCGCTCTTTTTCTGCGGTGTCTTTGGCTGCTTTGGCTTCTGCTTCTCGAGTCGCAGTTTCCAAAATTTCTGCCGCAACTCGTTCTCTGATGTTTTCTGCCAGTTCCACCAAAGCTTCTGCTTTTTTTGGGCCGATTACTGTCAGCTCCACCATTCCTTTTGCGCCTCTGCTCAAGGCTTCATCGTATGTGACGAGATTATCATTAAATAAAATTGTCATCACTTTTTCCCCCAAACCCTTGGCATTTTTTATCTCGTCAAGAAAATCAATATCGGATATTACCTTGGACGGCATGAAGGCGGAAGGGTGCTCTCCCATTCCCAAAGCTTCAGCAGCTCCTTTAATGTCTACTTTCCATTTGACGAGCTTTGCTGCCAGCCGAACATTCTGACCCTTTTTGCCGATCGCGAGTGACATTTGGTCTTCAGCCACAATGATGGTCATTTGTTTTTCATCCCGGTTAAGGATGATCCTCGAAACTTTAGCTGGGCTCAGTGCATTTTTTATATAAGTTTCGGGGTCTTCAGAGAATTCAACAATATCTATTTTCTCGCCTCGCAGTTCCTGAACGATAGACTGGACACGCATTCCCCTCATGCCAACACAAGCACCAACGGCATCAATGTCACGATCATTGGTGCGTACAGCGATTTTGGTTCGACCATTGGGTTCGCGCACCACTCCCATAATCTCCACCATGCCCTCGCTGATTTCCGGGACCTCCATTTCGAATAATCTTTTGACTAAACCAATATGGGTTCGGGATAGTATGACTAATGCGTGTTTCGGAGTTCTACGAACATCAAGGACATAAGCGCGAATGCGCTCACCGCGATTAAAACTTTCACGGAAAACTTGTTCTCGGCGCGGCAAAATTCCTTCTGCATTTCCAAGGTCAACGACTAGGTCGCCATGTTCCATGCGGTGCACTATACCATTGATGATCGCACCCTTTTTATCTTTGTACTCGTTGTGAATCAGTTCGATTTCTGCTTCGCGGACTTTTTGGACAATCACTTGCTTGGCAAGTTGCGCAGCGATGCGGCCGTAGTTTTCCATGGCCTGCTGCACCAGAACCTGGTCCCCTATTTGAACATCTCCGGAAAAGGCAGTGGCTTCTTTAAGACTTATTTCCTCGTCAGGGTTCTCAACTTTTTCAACCACTGTTTTTTCAAGATAAATTTCCACTTCACCGGTGGACTCGTTGAACTCACTTTGAAGTTCAGTGGCTGAGGGATAACGCTTTCGAGCTGCGACTTCAACCGCTGCTTTCAATGCATCGATCAGCACACCTTTGTCGATGCCTTTATCCCGACTAAGTTGTTCCAAAATATTGATAGTTTCCAGACCCATTTTTCTTCCCTAAATTTCTATGACTAAATTTGCTTTGGCAACTAGGCTCAAAGGAATCGTATATCGTTGCCCATCCAACTCAAGGTGGATCGATTGATCTATAAAACCTGTTAAGATGCCAGTAAATTTTTTCCTGCCATCCATAGGGGCATGACATTGAACGTATATTTTCTTTCCTGAATACTTGAGAAAGTCTTTTTCCTTTTTCAGCACCCGGTTTAATCCGGGTGAAGAAACTTCCAATGTGTAAACAGGCTCAATTACTTCTTCAATTTCTATCAAGTCCCCGGCAAGACGGCTGACTTTCTGGCATTCTGCAAGCGTTATTCCACCTTCGCTATCGATATAAATCCGCAGGACCCAATTCTGACCTTCTTTTTTGAATTCGACATCAACCAGTTCGAGCCCATTCGCCAGAATACCAGGCTCAATCAACTCCGTTACCGATTGAGCGACCGGGGCTTTTCCCATTTAAACCTCAATGTGTAAGAGAGAATTTCCAGAAACTGTTATCTGGAACCAGTAAAACCCACAAGGAAGAGGAAGAAAAAAACTGACCATTTTCCACGGGAAAAGCAAAAAAAATGCGAGCTCAAAGCCCGCATTGCAGAGCCCGTATTCAGTTAAGCGGATTGTACAAGAGTTGCATGTCTGATTTCAAGGGAAATCTGGGACAAGGGAGGCCAGCCAGCAATTATAAGTCCTTTAAAATATTGGGGATATCATTGACGATCTGCGGGTAGGGGTGCAGTTGGGATTCCTGCGTTTTGCGGATTTTGATTTCCACTTTGCCTTCTTCGAAATTTTTAGGACCCACGATTATTTGCAGAGGAATCCCAATTAAATCAGCATCTTTCAGTTTGCCTCCCAACCGATCCAGGCGGTCGTCGAGAATCACTTCGACTCCCATATCCTTGAGTTGGTTATAAAGGGACTCACAGGTGTTTTTCAAATCGTCATTTTTGAAGTTTACCGGAATAATGATGACCTCGAAAGGAGCCAGGTTACGAGGCCAGACAATTCCCTTTTCATCATGGTTTTGTTCGACGGAGGCGGCTGCCGTTCTGCCGACACCAATTCCGTAACATCCCATAACCATTGGTTTTTCTTTGCCATTGTTGTCCAGATATACGGCTTTCATCGCTTCAGAATATTTTGTGCCAAGAATGAAAATATGGCCGACCTCTATTCCGCGTTTCACCTGATATTTTCCCTCATCACATCTGGGGCAGTGGTCGCCAGCAAGAATGCGCCGCAAATCACCAAATTTACTTATTTTAAGATCGCGTTCGACCTGAACTCCTGTGAAATGAGTGTCGACTTTGTTGGCACCTGTGACAAAATTTTGCAAAGCGGTGATCTCCTGGTCGGCATAGACCGGGATATCCAACCCAATTGGACCGATATATCCACAAGGCAAACCTAGTTGCTGATCGATTGTTTTTTCAGCCGCGGGCAGCAACCATTCGCAGCCAATCAGGTTTTTCATTTTTATGGGATTGATTTCATGGTCACCACGAACCAGTCCGGCGACCAGCCCATTCTCGTTTTCCAATAAAATGGTTTTGACAATTTGTTCGCTTGGCAGCTTGAGAAATTCTGCAACTTCTTCAACGGATTTTTTACCAGGGGTGTGAATTTCTTTGCGGTCTTCTGCGCTGCATGTCGATGTAAATGCAGACCCTGGGCGAGATTCCGCAAGTTCCATATTGGATGCGTAGCCACATGATTCGCAGAAGGCTATTTCATCTTCCCCGGAATCTGCTAATACGGCGAATTCGTGAGAGAAACTTCCACCGATGGTTCCAGAATCTGCCTGCACTTGTTTGAACTCTAAACCACAGCGCGTAAAAACATTTGCATAAGCTTGGGTCATTTGCGCGTAAGTTTTTTGTGTATCAGCTTCATTGGTATGGAAGCTGTAGGCATCTTTCATCATAAATTCTCTGCCCCGCATGATTCCAAATCGGGGTCGCACCTCATCACGAAACTTGGTTTGTATTTGATATAGGATCACTGGAAGCTGGCGGTAAGACTTGACGTCTTTGCGTATAATGTCGGTGATGACTTCTTCGTGCGTCGGGCCATAGCAAAATTCGCGGTTATGCCGGTCTTTGAATCGCAAAAGTTCTTTTCCATAAAAATCCCATCGTTTACTTTCCTGCCATAATTCGGCAGGTTGGATGCTGGGAAGGAAAACCTCTTGACCGCCAACCTGATCCATTTCTTCGCGAATTATTGCTTCTACTTTCTTCAAAACTCGCAATCCTAATGGAAGAATGGAGTAAATGCCTGCAGCAAGCTGCCGGATCATTCCAGCGCGTACCATCAGTTTGTGACTGGCAATTTCAGCATCGGCTGGGGATTCTTTTAGGGTAGGTATCAGTAGTTTTGAATAGTACATTTTTTAGGGATTATTTAGGGAAGCGTGATTTTATGCGCTAAAAGATTTTTCAGCAAGAGCAATGTGTTCGGCGTTGTGGATTTCTAGCCAACCTTTATGTATTTCCATGAAATTCACAACAAAACCGCGATCGATCATTTCCTGTATGAGGTCGGTAAAATTGAGTCGTGATATGTCTTTAGACTCTTGAAATTGCCCTTTATAGTTTTTCACGACATCATTGTAGGTTTCGATTAATTGTTCTGCTCCAGTTTTACTAAATCGTGCAAGGCCTATGAATTCATGACTGGCAGTTTCAGGATTTATTTTACTACCAATTTTCGCAACCACATTCTCACTAGCAAAACGTATTTCCCTGCGTGCGGGTTTGCTCTGGTGCTTACAGATGATAAAATCGAGAATATTTCCTTCCTGAGGCTCATGGTACTGGGTGGAATTGTCTGCGACCAGAATGATGTCTTCCTGTCGACCCATCAATTCTTTTATAATTGCGTCTTCCATAAGAATATCTGAGTAGAGCATGATGAATCCGTTGCGCATTTTTTCTTTACCAATAAATAAAGAGTTGAGCATCGAGCCATTCTTGAAATCGGGGTTCTCAAGAATGCTGACTCCTTCTGCCTTGATCTGATCTCGGCCGTAGCCCGCGATAACGGTGATATCCGCCAGATTGCCATTATTTAAAGTCTGTATCTGATGCTCGAGTAGTGTCTTTCCAGAGATTTCGAGCATCGCTTTCGGTTTTCCATAGAGTGTTTCCTTAAAGACCGGGTCTTCGCCAGCTGCGGGGATGATGACGGGAACGTTGGTAGTTTGTTCGTTTTCCTGATCCTTTTCTTTAACATCCAGAAAACCCACTGTCTTAAAAATTTCCCTTACGGTGCTGCAAAGAGGGTCCGCTTCGAAGGATCTCTGATTGCGCAGGATTGTTTTTGCTGTTTCCATCATCGCCTTGTATGCGCTTCGCAGCAAATGGTTCGCGTGAATGATGATGCGGAATCCGGCAGCACTCAATTCATCTTCAGTGGTTTGGTTGTATGTTGTTGGAACACATACCAACGTTTTATTTAAATTTAACTGTTTGCAAATATCCTTGTAGTGTTGTGCAAACTCAAAAATTTCATCAGCCGATTTGGATTTGGAATGGATCATGATTCCATCCACTCCCGCGCGTAGATAAATTATCGCTCTGTTCACCGCGTCTTCCATAGGCTTACCTGCAATTAAACTTTCGAGTCTTGCGATGATCATAAACTCGTCGGACTTTTGAACGCTTTTCCCGCGGCGAATTTTCTGGGCAAAGACTTCTGGGTCTTCAAGGTTTTGTTGCACCCCTGGTTCCAGACTATTCCTTTTCGGGAAAACCTTGTCTTCAATGATGACCGCAGATACACCGGCTCTTTCCAGTTTGGATACTGTATATTCAAACGCGTTGGCATCTCCTCCCGTATCACCATCGACAATCATGGGCTTGTTGGTGACAGCAAGGATTTCATTGATGGATTGTAATCTCGAATCAAAAGTGACAACTTCAATGTCTGGATGCCCTTTTGACGCAGAGTCTGTGAGGCTGCTCTCCCAAAGAGCATCGAACTCACGAATGAGGGGCTTGCCTTCGGACTCACCTTTTACCTGAATATTATTGGCAATAATTCCGCTCAAACCGTTATGAGCTTCAAGAACACGAACGGTATGGCCTTTTTCCAGCAGGGCTTTTAATTTTCCTCTGCGTTGTTCAGGGAGTGTGTTGTTAAGAAGGGTCATGTGTGTTGCTTTCTAGTTCAAGATGCTCTCGAATCCATGATGCGACATAAATATCTTCGAGATCAAAATTTTTCAATGTTTTAAGTATGACTTCGGCTTGTTCCTGAAGTGAGAGGTTTTTGTCCAGAAAGATCAGGTTTTCCCCATTCATTTTGCAGTATCCGCTTTGTATTTGAAACTCCTGATCGTTGAGATCAGTGATTTCAATTGCAATCGCTAATTTTCCCGTAACGCTTTTCAGGTCTTCGATTTTGTTTTCTATATCCTGCATGGCGGATGAGACTTAGGTGGTGAAATGGAGATCAACTGATAACTCTCATTATGTCGTTATAAAAAGCAAATACCATGAGACTTATTAACATGAAGAGTCCTACTTGTTGCGCTCTTTCTCTGGTTTTTTCCCCGACCGGTTTCCCTTTGAGAATTTCAAGCAGGAAAAAGAAAATATGACCTCCATCTAATACTGGGATCGGCAAAAGGTTTAAAAGACCCAAGTTGATGCTCAGCAATGCTGTGAGTCGAATCAGTTCATTAAAGCCCTGTTCGGCTTGCTCCCCATAAATCTGGAAAATCAATATAGGGCCGCCAATGGAGTCGGCAGGAATAGAACCCGTTATCATTTTTTTTATGCTTACTGTGATAAGAAAAGTTAATTTCCATGTTTCTTCACAGGCTCTGTTAAAAGCTCCGATCAGGCCATACTTTTCCTGAGTCATCTCACCGCTCATTCCGATGCCCAACAATCCTATTTCAATTTCGTTGCCTTGCAAGTCTTTGGCGGTTTTTGCTTCCGGGGTTATTTTAAGTAGCACTTCAGTACCATTTCTTAGTACGTGAAATGTCAACTCCTGTCCGGGTTTGTCTACTGCCGCAGTTTTCAAGTCTCCCCACCCAAAGATTTCAGTTCCGTCCACTTTTAGAAGAATATCTCCCTCCTGAATTCCAGCTCGGGCTGCAGGGGTGCCTTCTTTTACCAGTGTTATAGTGCGAACTAGAGGGGTGATGCCTATCAGTCCTACCGATTCTTTGTCCCCGAACAAGTCGGTTATCTGCTCTGCAACTGGAGCGATAAGAACATGGATGATATTGCCGCTTCTTTCCACTTTGAAATCCAAGGAGTGGCCTGGGGATTCATGGACTCTTTTTTGCAGCTGCTCCCAGTAGAAAATTTCTTCATCGCCAATAGCCAGAATGCGATCTCCGGTTTGCAGACCGGCTACAAGTGCAGGAGACTCCTCATTTACAGTGCCGACAACTGGGGATAAAGCAGGCACGCCCATAAGATAAACAAAATAATAAATACCGATTGCGAAAAGTATGTTGAAAAGGGGGCCAGCAAAGGCAATACCAAGACGATGGCCCACGGGGGCAGCAGAAAAAGACCCTTTCTCATCGGCGTCGGATTCTTCAACTTCTTCACCCTTCATTTTCACATAGCCGCCAAGAGGAATGGCTGCGATCAGGTATTCGGTGCCACCCTTTGTAAAACCTACGATTTTGGGTCCAAATCCAAGGGCGAATTTTTCTACTACAACGCCAAATTTGCGCGCGGCGAGAAAATGCCCCAGTTCGTGAACAAAAATGAGGGCGGCGAGTCCTGCTAAAAAAGCCAGCATCTTCATGCTGAAATCAAGAATTGCATCTAAAGGTAATATAGATAGTTCGAACATTTTTTAATGGGGTTTTGTATAGTCCAAGACCTCTACATTTGCAGGTGCTTGAAACTGAAAGGTTTTCTCAGGAATATCTCTATTTGTTTTTATGTTGCTGAAACGAATTTCTGTTTTGTTTCCTAATTTATCATACACGGTTGACCCGGTAATCTGGTAGTTTTTCTTATTTGCGAATAATTGTAACCGTGTCAGAGCCTGGTCATCTGCTTTAGGGGTGAGAGTTATGCTAATGGGATCTTGATCCAAGTTTACGCTTTCAACATTGAAGGTTTGCGTCAACTTCCCTTTCCCGGCCAAAAATAGAGCGGGAGTGTTTGATGAGTAGATACTTTCAATCGGTACCTTGGTGGCCTGTTCTTCATCAGGGACATAAAGCCAGAGCGTGCTTCCATCGCTGATCAAAATTTGGGTGTCAGGTGCACCATAAGTCCATTTCATCTTCCCTGGTTTTTTAATAGAGACTGTTCCCTTTACATCTTGCGTTTTGTCCATCATTTTAATGTAGGATTTTTGGATAAACTCAGCTTCATAGGTCAGAACTTTTTCGTAGTTCCTCTGAACAGCATCCAATGCTTGCTGCTCAGGCGTTTCAGCCTGGCTCAGGTTTCCACTCAGGAAGATAGAAATAAATACTATGGATTTTATTAAATAGATCAATTTAATTTCCTCTGGTTTTTCGTGCAACTCGTCGGCCCGAAAACTCAAGGTTGTCCTCTACTATTAATCGAATAGCTTCGGGATAAATGATGTGCTCCTGTTCTAATATTCTGTCAGAAAGCGATTGTACGTCGTCTGCATCGAGAATGGGTACAGCGGCTTGTAAAATGATAGCGCCACCATCGACCTCCTCGTTTACAAAGTGAACGGTGCAACCGGAAAACTTCACTCCATGTTCCAGTGCCTTTTTTTGTACATTTAATCCTGGAAAAGCGGGAAGCAGGGATGGATGTATGTTGATAATCTTTCCAGAAAAACCTTCGATAAATTTTTTCCCTAGTATGCGCATGAAACCAGCAAGACAAACCAAGTCTATGGATTTGGTTTGTAAAATTTCGATCATTCGTTTTTCATAGTCATCGCGGTTGGGGAAATCTTTGGGGTCGAGAAAAACACTTTCTAATCCGTGCTTTTTACCGCGTTGCAGAGCATACGCATCTGGCACATTGCTCAAAATCAGGGAAATTTCTGCGGCCAGATTATTTTCTTCTATGCTGTCAATAATAGCTTGCAGATTTGAGCCGCAGCCGGAAACTAAAACGGCAAGTTTAAATTTTTCCGATGGCATTTAAAATAGGTGTTTTATTGTCGATACAGAATAGGTTAGATCATTATTATTAATTAGCTTAGCATTAACCATTGTTTCAAATCAACGATTTCCCGATTCTTCGAAAATAGGAGCGCTTGCTGTGATCGTTTTGTAAATTATTGATAGGTGTTTGATGATTTTTGCCTGAAAAGTGTAAAAAAGGATTATATGCGTGCTGAATAGGCTATAATTTTTATTATCATAATAAATTTAGATGTTTAAAAGAGAACTGTGACGTGTTTGTGTGATTTTTACTTGTTTTAGCGTGTAAGATAACAAGTATCAAAACCATGAAAATCGTTTGTTCTTTAGGTGGCCTGTCCTTCAATAGCGTAGTAATAATATTGCTTTTTTAAAGGTTTAGCCCAAGTGGAAAAAATAAAGGTGCTTTTGCTCGAAGATAACAAATTAGATGTAGAAGCCATTATAAGATTGAATAAAGTTCAGGATCTGCGTTAGGACCTCAAAACGGTTTCCACCTGCCGTGAAGCCATGCAATGTTTGAGTGAAGCGAATTATGATGTGGCTTTATTAGATTCGCATGTTCCCGATGCTTCAGGGCTCAGCATTTTATCGGACTTTGGGGGTGTGCCAGCCATTATTATTAAAGGTCAGGGAGATGAGGGAACTGCTGTTCGCGCTTTGAAAGATGGAGCAAGCGACTATCTGGTAAAAGACCTTTCGGGGATGTATCTGCATTTATTGCCAACGGTTGTTAAGGAAACAACTTTAAAGTAGCGTCTTCGGCAAGAAAAAGATAACACGGAAAAAGAACGGGAAAAACTTTTTCGTGATTTGGTAAAAGCTCATCGCGAGTTGAAACCGCTTTCGAGGATCGATCCCCTGACTAATCTTTCTAATCGACGAGATATTAAATACAAAATTGATTGTGAAATTTCACGTTTTGAAAGAAAAAGAAGTAGTGAGACAATTTTCATCATCCTTGGAGATATTGATCGATTGAAAGAAAATTATTTGAAGCTGGGTGGTTCGGGGGCAGACAATCTCATAACTCAGGTTGCGGAAAGCATAGTTAAGGAATGTAGAAAAGTAGGTACAGTGCTTCATTGAGGCACAGAAGCTTTCATGATCATTGTTCCAGAAACCCATTTTTCGGGCACTGCAAGACTGGCTGAAAAGTTACGCAAAGCTTTTGAAGATAAATTTTTTTAGTTGAGGATGAAAGTATTAAAATTTTAATGAGCTTTGGTGTTACAGCTTATGAGGTGTTTTTATCTTCAAGTTAGAGATTCTATATAAGAATCTATCTCCCGGTGAAAGCGTTGCTAAACTTATTTAACAGATTGTTCTTTAATGCATTTTTATTTTTGTTAGTGCCTGTTACGGCAATTGCGGGGCTGGATGAATCTTTTTTGCACGCGGTTTACGAAGGAGATCGTAAAGAGGTAGAGTTGCTTTTAAATTTGGGAGCAAACATTGAATCGCTTACTCAAAAAGGAAGTACGGCCTTGATAGTTGCGTCAGCACAGAACGATTCTGAAATGGTTCGCTTTTTATTGAGTCGAGGGTCGAGAGTTAACTCTCGAAACCGATATGATGATACGGCTCTATTGCTTTGCTCCACGCGTGGCAATACCCGTTGTGTTAAAAGTCTCATTGAAGGAGAAGTGGACCTAGATACACGGAACATGCATGGTTGGAGTCCTCTTGCCCGGGCAGCACGTTATGGGCACTTGGAAACGATGCAGTTATTGCTCAAGCATGGTGCGAACGTAAACATCCAACTTAACGATGGTGCTACGCCGTTACTGATTGCTATCGGTGAAGAGCATTCGGGTGCCGTCCATATTTTGCTGAATAATGGGGCGGATATTCATTCTAAAAACTATGATGGTACACAACCCATCTTGCTTGCTGTTCTAACGGGTCGAAAAGATATTGTTGAGCTTCTCATTTCAAAGGGTGCTGACCCTAATTCCCGAAATGCTTTTGGAGACCCACTTTTATTATTAGCCATTGAACGAGACTTCGCAGACTGCGTTGAGCTAATGCTAAACTCGGGGGTCGATGTCAATGCATTTAGCCCTAAAGGTTGGACAACCCTTATGCGTTCGGCAAAGTTTGGACGAATTCTAGCCGCAAAAGCTTTAATTGAAAAAGGTGCAGATGTGAATTCCGCCAGTAAAGGCGGGGCCACTTCATTGATGATAGCTTCCGAACGTGGAGAGTTGGAATTTGTTAAATTGCTGGTAGAACATCAGGCAGTTGTGAATACAAAAAGCAAGAATGGCACCTCCCCTTTTATCAGCGAGGCTGCCGGAGGGCATGAAAATATTGTTGCCTATTTGCTCGATAAAGGTGCCGAGCTTCACACTGTAATAAAAAACGGGTCAACTGCTTTGATGGTCGCTGCAGAGAGAGGCCACGTAGAAACTGTAAAGGTATTGATGACGCAAGGGGCAAATGTTCAGGCTCGCAGTAAGCTGGGTTGGACTCCATTGATGGTTGCCGCAGCCGGAGGGCATACTGAAATCACTCGCCTTTTTCTTGATGAAGGACGCTAAGTGGGATGTTAAGTCGAGAGCCGGTTGGACGGCTCTCAAGGTGGCTCTCAAATTGGGTAAAAAAGAAGTGGCTCGACAGCAAATGGAAGCCGGGGTAAATAAATAATAGAGTCAGTTTTTCTCTATTAAACTCTCGTGGACCTTTTTAAGAAGGCCGACATTATGTGTGTGTCCAGACTTATAGGCTTTTATTTTTCCACGGATGGGTTTCCCCAATAAATAAAAATCTCCCAATATGTCGAGAATTTTATGACGTGCAAACTCATCTTTGAAGCGCAACTTGGTATTTAAAACCTTTTTGTCTCCAAGCAAAATAAAATTGTCGAGTTTTCCTCCTGAAGCGTAACCCATTTTAGTTAACTGTGCGACCTCTTCCATGAATCCAAAAGTTCGAGCTGGAGCGATTTCTTTTTTAAAACTTTCATCGCCATCATATTCATAGGTGAAATCCTGCACTCCTATAGGTTCAGGGTATTCCATGTGGTAGCTGACTGAAAACTTTTCACTGGGTTCGATAGAAATATAAGGTTCCCCTTTTTCCTTGTCACCAAAAGAATAATTTTTGTCGATCACAATCTCTTCATAGAAGTCGTCCTGATCTTCAAACTCTCCATCTTCCAGGAGTTCGCAAAAATCTTTAGCCGAACCATCCATCACCGGTGCCTCATCTCCAATTTTTATAAGAAGGTTAGTGACTCGGTACATATGTAAAGTGGCCATAATATGTTCAATGGTTCCAACTGAGTTCACACCTTTTTTCAGGCAGGTGGAATAATCTGTAGATTGAACATTTTCCAATTGTGCTGGGATCGTTTTTCCGGATGCGATATCACCAAAAATAATTCCGCTTCCAGGGGGCATGGGTTGTAGAATCAATCCGGTTTTTATGCCTGAGTGCAAGCTGCTTCCGCAAAGAACTACACTGCGTTTTAAAGTCCGCTGCGGATATCTTTTTTGCGAGAGGGTGGTTTTATTCTCCTGGATATCGATGGAATGGTATTTAAGTTTTTCCTGGAATTGTTTTTTGCTGGTTTTTAAGATTTTATAGGTTTCATCAATGTTCCAATTGTTTCGTTTTAAATGGTGGAGAATAAAATGTTTTTCCCAGATTGATTCGGCTTCCTGCAGCGACCCGGCTTCGTTAAATGTTGTTATGTCAATTTGGTTTTGCAGTTTCCAAATTTCAGGTGGTAAGTCCTGAACGCTAATGGATTGCTGGTTAGCGCAGGTCCGTATCAGTTTTTCCAAAACATCATGAAGCTCTTTAATATTTCCCGGCCAGCTATAACCACAAAGTGCTGTTAGAACCCCTTCATCTATTTCTGGAATATAAGTGTGACACCTTGTTTCTTCCAGATAGTCCTTCGCAATCAAGGAAATGCTGGCTGTGTGATTTCTTAATGGGGGAATGATAAGGCTGGTTTCTTTAAAAACATTCAGCAGGCCCTGGTGGAACTGTCCTTTGGCTGCTAAGTCATCAAGATTTTTCGAAGATGATGCAAATAAGCGAACGGGTAAAAACTCAAAACTTGTATCAGGAAGGTTGGTGTTCTGTAATGCTTCCGCGAGTTTTCCCTGAAGTCCCTTACTGAGAGATTCGATATTACTTAGATAAACGACCTTCTCTCCAGGTGTGGAATGGTTTTTTTTGTCTCTGTTTTTTTTTCTGAAAAGTTGCGATTGGATAGCCTGTCTTTGTTTGAACAAACAGTTTAATTTTATAAAAGGTCGATCGCCTTTTCTACTTTGAGCATGAATAGTCTGAGCGACAGTTTCTTTGCCAGTCCCCATTTCACCCAATAGCAAAAGGGGTTCCATGGACTTTGAGAGTGCTTTGATGCCTTTTTTAACTTCGATCATCGATTCAAAACAAACTGGAAGTTCTTTCGAAGCCTGAGAGGGTTTGGTCTCCACAAGCGGAACTGAGTTTTCTGAATGGAGGGCATTTTCAACGGACTCGGTAATTCGGTCGAGCGAGAACGGTTTTTCTATGAAGTCCTGAGCGCCTAGTTTTGTCGCTTTTACTGCGGTATCTATAGTGCCATGCCCCGACATGATTAAAACTTTGACTCCGGGGTTGTATGTTTTTAAAGTTTTTAAAACTTCAATCCCATCCATGCCGGGAAGCCATATGTCGAGCAATACCAGATCAGGAGGATCTTTTTGAATTAATTCCAAAGCCTCCACACCGTCATCGGTCATAGATACTTCATAGCCTTCGTCCGACAGTATGCCGGTGAGAGACCTTACAATATTTTTTTCGTCATCAACGATAAGAATGCGTTCTTTAGGCAATCTTTTCTCCAAATATTTTTAGGTGATGGGGTTTACAGCGGCAAGCCGCATGTATTCCAGATAAAATATTTTTTCACCTGCATTGATAAAGTTTTTTTCATATTTTGATTTTGGCAAATCAATACGCTCTTCAAGAAAACCCTGCTTGTCGTCCAGGTTTTGCAATAAAGCCTCAGCATTAAAGTATTCCAGTATTTCCATTGCATAGCTCTCGCTATCGGTTGCCAGGCAGGCTCTTCCTTCCAAACTCAACTTCTGGGCCAGTTGATTGACAAACTCCGGCTTGATCAGTCTTCTTTTAGTATGCCTTTTTTTGGGCCATGGGTCAGGAAAATTTATGTAAACAGTATTTAACTCCCTATCTTGAAATAGTACTGAGAGTTTGCTTCTGATGTCTCCATAAACGACCCGTATGTTTTCCAATTGAAGTTTTTTAATGCGGGTCATCAACTTTCTTATCCCTTTATGATAAAAGTCTATCCCTATAAAATTGCTGGTGGGCTCTTTGGCTGCCATTTCGATTAAAAAGTTCCCCATCCCAAAACCGATTTCGAGTTTAAGGAGATTGGAATTTTCAAACTGGCGTTGCCAGTCTGGCTTTTCATCGATATCTAGATAATAAGGATCTTCTTCCGCGATTTGGGCTAAAGTAATTAAAGGTTTTCCCATTAGCTTGAAGCGGAGTCCTGTTTTTCCAAGTTTTCGTGTATGGTTACCACTTCCAAAACTTTGAATTCTAATTTATTGTCAGGCAATGGAATTATGAGGTCGTCACCCTTCTGTTTGCCAACTAGAGCGCGACCCACGGGCGATGCCGCAGATAATTTTCTTTCATCAGGATTAACCTCTTCAGGGAAAACAAGATGATACTGAATTTCTTCACCCGTATTGATGTCGCGAAGAAACAGTGTGCTTCCTAACCCAGATCGATCATTGGGGATTTTTTTCAAATCAATAGACGTGATGTCGCTGATTCTTTTTTGCAAAAGAGATATTCTGGATTCCAGAAACATCTGTCTTTCCTTGGCAGCTTTAAATTCTGCATTCTCGCTTAAGTCACCATGCTCGCGTGCAGTTTTTATAGCTTTGGGTATATCTACCTGTAATTCGTGATGCGACTCTTTTAACTCCTGATCCAGCTTGTCTACTATGGGAAGTCGCGGCATAGCGAATTCATCTCCAAAAATTAAAGCGATTTAAATACTTTTCTGATAGCCGTTTCCTTTAAGCAAAAGCATTTGCACACGGTTATAAGCCAATAATATATGAAATGAAAGGGTTCTGGGGATTGTTTGATGAATCCGGGAAGCCAAATTTCTAAATCATTATTAATGCGAACCTTTACATGAAAAAGGCAGTTCATTGTAGGGGGTGAATTGCTTTGCGGTCAACAAAAATTTATGCTTTGAAAATTAAGACCAAAATGAACTGAGGTAAGGTGTTGTAGAGATTTAAATACTTGATCTATAAGGGGGTAAGTAGATAAATGGATAAAATGATAAACCAGTCTTTTTAGACATTTTTAGACATTTTAAGAAATATTTAGACATTTTTAGAAATAATGTAAGGCTCGAAAGCATTTGATTTGCTTTTCGAGTATCGATCTTTATAGTCCAAGGCTTACTCTGGTAAAGTTCGAATGTAATTCTAGCAACTGGGAAAAGTGAAAGCTAAACTTTTAAATTTATTAGAAACAAAGGGCGATTTACCACCTTTATCAGATGTCCTTCTGAATCTAGAAAATTGGGTGAATGACCCCAGTAGTGATATCGAAGAGATTTCTGGTCTCATTCAAACCGAACCGGTTTTATCAGGAAGGTTGATAAAACTGTCCAATAGCGTACTTTTTGGCGGCGGACGAGATAGGGCCCATGATTTAAACCAAGCAATTATGCGGTTGGGAATGAAAATGGTGCTAGACCTAGCTTATACCCTAGAACTTTCGAAAGCTTTTAAAAAGTCTAAATCCTTTGATCATATTCAATTTTGGAAACATTCATTGGGAGTAGCCTATTTGGGAAGTAGCCTATTTGTCCTGATCTTTAGCTATCCATTTAGGATCTCAGAAAGAAGATCTGGATACGAGTTATCGTGCTGGCCTCATGTACGATGTGGGAATTCTTGTTTTTGACTATTTGATTCCTGAAGAATATTCGAATTTTATTAAGTCGGCGGTAGAGAGTGAAAAAAACTTGGGAGAATTGGAAATCGAACAATTTGGAATCTCCCATTTCGAATTAGGCGCAGAATTTATTGGTAAATGGTGGCCGGTCTCTGAAATTGTAGTTAAGTCCGTGAGAAGGCACCATAATCCCCCGCCAAAAAAGAAAATCAAGCAGGGAATTCCCGGCTTGGTGAACTGGGCCAACCAAATTGCCAGCAATAATGAGATGCAGAGTGGGATTGCCAAGCATTTCGATCTTCTGGATGAGAATGTTTTCCCGAGGTTAAAATTGAATTAGGAAGAATTGGAAGTAATAGTGGATAAAACTAAAGAAGGGGTAGAAGCTGCCGACATGATCTTAAGAAGTTAATAATTTGGTGGAGAGAATTTTAAAAATCTAGAAAAAATTGCTATAGTTTCGAGCTTAACCCAATAAATCAAATATCTTCCTGGATGGGAAGTAAGCCGTTTATGACAGAAAATGTATTTAAAGTAAATTTTCATGGAGTGAGGGGTTCCATCCCCAGTCCTCTAACACCTGAAGAGGTGGAAGAAAAACTGTTGCGCGCTTTCCAAAAAGCACAGTCGGAGGACTTGAGGGATGAAAATTCCATACGTGATTTTGTCAGTAGCCTTCCTAATGAAATAAAAGGGACTTTTGGAGGAAACTCCTCCTGCGTCTCAATGGAAGTGAATGGCGAACGCCTGATTTTTGATGCAGGTTCCGGAATCAGAATGCTGGGGCAGAGTTTAATGGGTTCCGAGTTTGGTCGTGGTCAGGGGAAAGCCAATCTGTTCTTTTCCCACACCCATTGGGACCATATTCTTGGCATTCCTTTCTTTGTTCCTTTTTATATCAAAGATAACCAGTTCACTGTCAACAGTCCACTGCCAGATATCAGAGAGCGTCTTGAAGGCCAGCAGAAACCCGAATACTTTCCCATTCCATTTAGTATTTACGCTTCAGATATTGATTTTGAGGTTTTGGAGAACAAGACAGAACGTAAGATCGGCGATTTGACCGTTACCTGGAAAAGTATGTGTCATCCGGGGCAGTGTTATGCATACAGGGTCGATTGCGGCGGTAAATCCGTTGTCTATGCTACCGATGCGGAATATAAAAAATTAGGGTCCGGCGATTTAAAACCCGTTGTTGATTTTTTCAAAGATGCTGATCTTTTGATTTTCGATTCCATGCACACCTTTAGTGAGGGGCTTGAAAAAGAAGATTGGGGGCATAGCTCAACATTTATCGGTGTTGATTTGGCGGTGGAAGCGAATGTAAAACAAATCGCATTCTTTCATCACGAACCTACATATAGCGATTTTAAACTAGCCGATATTTTTAAGCAGACCGAAAAGTACTTGAAACTGGTAGCCCCAAAACAAGAACTCAAAATGCTCCTGTCACGCGAAGGTCTTACCATAGACCTGCTTTAAGAATAGTTCAGCGCAACGCTGACGGTGAACAGCCGCTGGTAATAGTTCTTCTTTCTACTACGATACCAACACGTAAAAGCGAGGAATTACATTGACCTCTCCGCACATCATCGCGAGTCGCAAAGCGGCGCGGCGATCCATGTAATTAAATTTTAGCTTGGCAAGTCTATCGGCTACCTTAATCTTTCTTCTGGATTGCTTCATTTCGTTCGCAATGACGACTTATGGGGAAATTTCTGTTAATGAGGAATTTACTAAACCTTTCCAAGGTCTCGGAGTAAACGCTAAAAACTTTTCTGGTAAGTATCGTGATTTTTCTTTCCGCCATTTATTCCAAACCATGTAACCTTGCTTGAGAATTTTTAAATGTTCGGAATTTGCCATGATTTGAATCAATCCTCATATTCAAGATGACTTTATCTTCTTTTGCGGCGGCTTCGAGAGCAGCTTGTATTTCTTCCAGCGGGCGGGTTTGAGCTGATGAGGGATTTTAGTTTTTGCTGATGCGTGCGAATGATTTCTATTGCCGGTTCAAAAGGGCCGCACCGAGATCCTTGCAATCTAATTTCATCCACCAACAGTTGCGTCATGTCGAGTCCAGTGGAGGGTAAACCACAGGTGTTTTTGCAAACGATTCTTCCCTGCGGGCGCACCAGCTTTAAAGCCTGTGTAATGCCATTGGGATTGCCCGTGATATCAACGACCATTTCTGCGCCTAATCCTTCTGTTGCGTTATGAATTTTATCCATCGCATCTTCAGGCGCGAAAGTGTGTTGCGCGATTTCTTTTTGTTTCACTTCGCGATACGGCCAGGAGCTCGGTGAGTGTCGCGATGAGCGGGTCTAAACTCGAGGGTATTTCATGCAGGGTGCCTGCGGCCACTTTCACTTCATCGGCGAAAGCTCCACTATGGTTTATGATTCCTGTTACTGTTCGTGTTTGGCAATGTGAGTACACGCCTTTTTTGCAGTCGGCGCATAAAGATTTTTTGCCATAAGCCCGAGAAGTGTTGTTGATTTCTGCCGTCACCGGTTTGCCTCTCCATTTCTGGTCTACTCCTTCCCCCGTTTCTGTGACTTGTCCCATAAACTCGTGTCCACAAACATGGGGTAGGGGAACGGGGTAGTCGCCATGGAATAGGGCAAGGTCGGTACCGCAAATTCCGGCGTGTTGAACCTGAATGACGGCTTCACCGGGGCCCGCCTTTAAGGGTTCGCGTTCGACTTGCTCTATTTGGCCTGGTGATTTTAGTTGCGCAATTCGTGGCATGGAGAAACTTGGGGTTAGAAGAAAAACGGTTTAGCTGTTGGATTTGGCTTTTTGCTTGTCTCTCCAGATAATGAGCCAGTGTTGTAGAAGTTTGATGGGTTGTGTGCCGCGAAATTTGCGGCGTTTGATTTTCGGTGTGGCATCGTGTTGAAGTTTGGCGATGACGGTGGCCCCTACGGCTTCTTCGATAACGACTCCACGTTGTGCGTGTTCTAGATTTTTGGTTTCACAGACACCTCGGAATGACACCACCATACGGCAGTCGAGAGGCCGGTCTTCATAAATCCGGCAAGCACCTTCATCACTCAGGAACGGGCACGGCTGGTTGATGACGAGACGATGCCAGTCTACTTGATCGAGGTTTTTACCTGCATCGATCACTTCTTCAACTTTCTTAATGGTTCGTTGCGATTTTTCGACTATCTCGTCGAGGTTGATGCCGTTCTCCTCGGCGTTTTTCAGGATACCGTCCCATTCCATTTGTGTGCAGGTTACCCCTGTGTGGCAACAATGGTCGCAACCGCGATGACATTGTAAGGGCGGAACCCCTTCGTGGTAGACCTTCTCTAGATGTTTCCAGAACATTTTAAGAGGAGAGGTCTTTGCTAATTTTGCCTGATCTCTAGAAAAGTCGACCAGAGTTTCATAGGTTTGTTGTATCTGGTGTTCGGGGAATTTATGCTGTAGGAATTTGCCCAATTCATCGGTATGGGTCATACCAAAGATGAACATTCCATTTTGATCGGTTTGTAGGGACATTTAATTAGACAGGGAAAATGGAATAGACTTATTGGGCCGCAGGGCCTGCGCCTTTTGATTTGGCAACGTATTTCATTTGTAGCTCATAGACCAATCGTTCGAGCAGTTTGTTTTCTTCTTCGTTGAGGTTGCCTTGTGTTTTTTCTCTCAACATGGTCAGCATGTCAATGGTCTGATGAACGGCTGGCAGGTTGGTTTCTGTCTTGCCGGTTTCCGGATCAGCGATGTCGCCTAAATGATAAAATGCGGACGAAGTCAGCGACATTATAAATGTTGAGAAATCGATTTGAAAAGGTTGTTGGTGTTGATGATCGGCTCCTGCGCCAGCGGAACTTTCCTGTGTGTCGTGGGTCTCTGCTTCCTCTTTAGAAAGTTGCGAGGACCTATTGTCCTTTATTACAAACCCATCTCCTTCAGCTTTATCTTCATCACTCATAATTCACCTTCTATAAAAAGATTTTTAAGAATCTTTCTCATCCCCCATTAGCAGCGGAACGGAAAAACCCAGTACAATCATAATGAGTCCTAGCATAAGGGATAAATAACCACTTCCCTCAATAAATTCCATATAAGTTTTTCCCAGAATCGGCCATTGTCGGATGATACCAACGACTACAAAAATCGAGCCAAGGGCAAACAGAATCTTTTGGGTGCATTGAATGCTTTTTGCTTCAGAATCTATTTCTTGTGACATAGAAGTGGTAAGGCAATACTAAGGCCAATGGATGTGCAATTGTAGATAAAAAATGCTGGTCGTCGAAAGGGAAAAAACTTGAGTTGATGTTAGCAAATGGCCCTTTTCATGTCAAAATATTAGTGTTGTTTTCCTCGTTCTGATAACATTGTCTTATGATCCGATTTATCTTCGTACTATTATTAATAGCTATTCTTTTATTGGGCTGTTCCCGCCGCCGTCTGGCTGTTCAAGCTACCTTGCCACTTATTTCCAGCCAAATAATTTCGATGCAGGAAGAAAGAGATGCAGACCTTGCTGAAATAGCTATTCCCGCTAGTCTAAAAATGTTGGAGGGGCTCGCAAAAGAAGACCCCGAGAATATATGGATTCTGCAAAAACTTGCAGAAGGGTTTTGTGGTTATGCGTTTAGTTTTCTCGAAGACAGTGAGCCCAATCGGGCTTCTGGCTTATATTTGCGTGGTAAGGACTATGCGTTCCGTACTTTGGAGATTCAGAGCAATGGCAAGACGTGGAGGCGACTTTCTCTGGATGAATGGGCCAAAAGAATGGCAGAGATAACCCCTTCTCAACAACCGGCATTATTCTGGGCAGGGCAATGTTGGGGAAGCTGGTTGTCTTTGAACTTGGATTCGGTGGAGGCTTTCAGTGATCTGCCTCGAATCGATGCGTTGATGAAACGTGCAGTTGAGTTGAACCCGGATTTTCATTATGCGGGGCCACATTTGTTTCTGGGTGCTTTTTATGGAGGGCGAAGTCGTATGTTAGGGGGTAACCCGGATAGAGCCAGAAACCATTTCGAACAAGCACTGAAAATAACTGAGGGGAAATATCTCCTCATCTCATTTCTCTATGCCAAAACCTATGCGGTACAGAATCAGGACCGGAACCTGTTCAAAACACAATTAGAAAAAGTTCTCGAAGCTTCAGATGATGTTTTGCCCGAACAGCGTTTGGCCAACCAGATTGCGAAGCGAAAAGCGGCAGTCTTACTAGGGAAAATTGATGAGCTATTTTAAATCGTATTTGTTTTATTTTAACGCGTTTTTTCTTACAGCAGTTTTTGTGCTGGTTGGTTTAGATTCCAATGCTCATGCTGAAAAAAAACACATTATCAAGTTTGCCACTTTGGCACCCGAAGGCTCGTCGTGGATGAAGTTATTGCGTCGGTTATCTGGGAAAATAAAAAAAGCCACCCAAGGAAATGTTTCATTTAAATTTTATACGGGCGGAGTATCGGGTGATGAAAAAGATGTGATACGAAAAATACGTATCGGTCAGTTGCATGGGGCGGGTTTTACCGGTGTTGGATTAGGGGAAATTCTTCCGGAGGTGAGGGTCCTTGATCTGCCTTTTCTGTTTCAGTCAGATCAAGAAATAGAGCACGTTTATCAGACGATGAATGATTACTTCGTCGAGCGTTTTGATAAAAAGGGATACATTTTATTAGGTTGGGTTCCAGTCGGGTGGATTCATTTCTTTTCCCAAAAGCCTATTCAAACAGTAGCCGATCTGCGTGGATCTAAACCCTGGTTGTGGGAAGGCGACCGGTTGGTGGCTCAGGCTTATGAAGGTATGGATGTCCAGCCCATTCCACTTTCGATAACGGATGTATTGCTTTCTTTGCAGACGGGTATGGTGGATACGGTGTACTCCTCCACTCAGGGCGCACTGGTTTTTCAATGGTTCACTAAAGTGAAGCATATAACGCGTTTACGAATGGGTTATGCGACAGGTGGTGTTTTGATATCAAAGAAAAAGTTTGAAAAACTTCCTCTCGCTTATCAGGAAGCGTTAAAAAAAATCAGTTCGGAATCTTTGACGGAGTTAGCGACAGTTATTCAGAAGGATAATTTAAAAGCCGAAAAAGTATTAGAAAATAATGGGATTAAATGGGTACCTCAACCAGATCCAGCGGCTATAAAAATATTTCAGCAAGCGGGCGCAACAGCCAGACAAAACTTAAGCGGGAAGCTGTTTTCGACGGAACTGTTAAACAAGGTGTTGCGGCTTTTGGATGAAGTGCGATGAAAAGAGAGTTGTGAATGTTGCTTAAAAAAAAGTTTCGATTTTTGCTTTTTTTCTAAGTTCTTCAACATAGCTCGCAACTTGTTTTTTTGCTTCTTCAAGAAATAGATATTTTTGGATACCCGGTTTCATTTCATTAAAGGGTGCTATTTCAGAAATTTTAGTTTCGATGAGTTGAAGTACATGAAACCCAAACCGTGTTTTTATTTTTCCTGAGATTTCTCCGGGTTTCAGTTTTCCGGCGGCTTCATCAAAGCTGGCATCGAAGACCCCTTTATAGATGAAATCCAAATCTCCTCCATTTTCTCGGGTTGATTCATCATCAGACTGGTTTTTTGCTACTTCTTTAAATTCGGCCCCTTTTTTTAACTCGGCCATTATCTTATCGATTTTTTCTTCAGCTATTCGTGCAAAATATTCTTTGTTTTTTTGTAATTCTTCAATAGTTTGGTTTCGCAACGCCTCGGGTGGGAAAAATGCTGCGAGGATATGACGTGTATGATATGCCTCGGGGCGCACAAATTGAGACTTGTTATTATCGTAATATTTTTTTACTTCTTCATCGGAAATATTGATCTTTCCTTTTATCTGAGCGTTGAGCAATTGACGAGCGTTGATGTCAATTTGCATTGATTTTTTGATGTCTTCCAAAGTTATATTTCTGGCTTTTAGTGCTTTTGTGAAATCTTCTTCGGAAGAGTAGGATGAACGAAGCAATACCAGCTCTTTCTCGATTAACTCGCTATCTATTTTTAGATTTTCTTTTTTTCCTTTCTGACTGACCAATTCGCGGACGACTTCTTTTTCAATTAAGTCTTTTGCAATACTGGTTTTTTCTTTCACAGTCAGAGGACGAGGAACCGTTCTCAGAATTTGATTCAGTCGGAACTCGATATATTTGGACTCGATTTCAACTCCGTTTACACGGGCAACCAGTTTTGGGATATCGATGTTAAGTTTGGGTGCCGGGCGCGTTTGCGCTGTGATATTTCCGAGGGAAATGAATGAGAAAACTAAGCTGAGAATTAATACAGGAAAAACAACGCGAATCTTCATGGGCCTACTTATTTGAAATGTTATTAAGTCAGAATGGGTGTGAGGATATCATCCATAAAATTAAGTTGCAATACCTCAAATTGACTGTTTAACAAGGCTGTGGGAGAATCCAAGGTTCTATGATTTCAAAGATGTCAAAAAAATTAAAAACCTCGCAATCTAGTATTAATTTGATCGCCTACGCTTGCCTGTTCACTTCGGGTATGGCGACGTTGGTCTATGAACTGATTTGGTTTCGTTATCTGACCCTAGTCTTTGGTGCAACTTTATATGCTTTGAGTGCCGTATTATGCGCCTTCATGCTGGGCCTTGCAGGCGGTGCCTGGGGGATGGGTCGGATACTTGCAAAAGACAACGGATCGAGACGACTGATTCTATGGTATGGCATTTTTGAAGGGTTGATAGGATTGTATGCCTTGTCCTTTCCGTTAGGATTGGAATTGTTAGAGAAAATTTATCCTCTGGTATTGCCAGCAGATGGACAGGCAGGACTTGCTCTCCATATCATGGAATTTCTGCTGGGTACGCTTTTGATGCTTCCAGCTACTTTACTTATGGGGGCAACGCTTCCATTGATTAGCTGCTGGGCTGTGGGAGATGAAAAAGGACAGGTTTTTTCCAGGATTTCTCTTTTGTATGGGTGGAATACTTTGGGCGCTGTTTTTGGCTGTCTTTTTACGCAATTTTTTGCGATTCAGCTATGGGGAGTTCAAGGGGCGATCTGGTTCGGAGTATTGCTCAATACCTTGGTGTTTTTGGTATGTTTTGTGTGTGGACGTATTTATTATCAGATAGAGCAACCGTCTTCCACCTCTCAAAAAGAAAGCAGCACTTCTTTAGTAGATGAAGATACTGGAAGCATAAATATTCTGATATTTGTGATGTTTGCCTATTCCGGGATGGCATCCCTTTCCAGCGAAATTCTCTGGACGAGGATTCTCGTTTTTCCCATGGGAACAACACTTTTTTCTTTTGCACTGATTCTTGCCACCTTTTTGTCTGGCATCGCATTTGGTAGCCTGGTTGCCAGGAGGCTGCTCGGTGAATCTAATTGGATTCTAAAGTTTATACTCATTGAGATTTCGATTGGACTGGTCTGTATTGGAATCCTTCCCCTGCTGGAGAACCTTACAGAATGGACTTCGCTGGCAGATCGGTTTTTTTATAGTCTAGAAAACTCTTCAGAAAAAACGCTCTTCATAAGATTTCTTTTTGCATTTGGTTTGATTTTCGTTCCTACTTTTGGTTTTGGTCTGTTGTTCCCGCTGGCTAATCATATTTATTCGTTTCGGTTGCAAGCAGTGAGCAAATCCATTGGCAATGTCTATTCCATTAATACATTGGGTGGAGTGCTGGGAACCATATTGACACCATTCGTGTTTATTCCCCTCTTTGGCATCCGCTTATCCATTTATTTGATTTATGCTGTGTTGATTTTGTTTGGGGTTTTTGTGTTAGCAAAATATCGCAAGCAGAATCCAGTTTTAATATCGGCTGTTGTATTGGTTGTGCTGATAATCGGAAAAACGGTTTTTGTGCCTCAGATAGAAACAGGAAAATCAGGGGTTCATAATTTGGCCCGGTTGGAAATAAATGTTCCCGAAGACAGGATAAAACTTCTCGATTATAAGGAGGGGGAGTTTTCCACGATCAGCGTGGTGGAGGATACTGAGTCTGGGGCACGAACCATTTATCTGGATGGGTTCAGCACCGCTACGGTTTCCAGATCCTTTTCTGGCAGTACTTATATGCAGGCGATGGGGTTTGTTCCAATGGTACTTCATCCAGAGCCAAAAAATGTTTTGGTGATTGGATTCGGAACTGGTAACACGTTGGGCATCGCCTCCTTGTTCCCGAACGCTAATGTCCATGGTGTGGAGATCGATAAGAATGTTTTAAAATTTTCAAAATGGTTTTCCGATTGGAATCACGATGTTTTAAAGCGGCCCAATACGAAAATGTTTATTCAGGATGGACGAGCTTTTTTGCGTTGGTCTAAAACTCGCTATGATGTCATCATCATGGAGCCAATGTCGCCTTTGCAGGCAGGCGTTGTGAATCTCTATTCTAATGAATTTTATGAGATGGCTTTGAATCATTTAAAAGAAGACGGGATTCTGGTTCAGTGGCTGCCGTTGCATTTGGTAGGGCGTGAGGATGCTCGATCCATTACCCAGACTTTCAAAAACGTGTTCCCAGAATCTTCTGTCTGGAACAGTTTTTTGACCCGCATTGTTTTTTTGGTAGGATCGCGTGAAAAGATGAATATTGATAAAAACCTTTTCGATACCAAGCTTAAAAACCCGGAGCTTAAAAAAGTTGCGGAAGAAATTAAGGTCATGTCTTTTCTGGACTTCGCTGATTTTTTTATTACTGATGGTCGCCATTTATCTGCTTTTCTGGAAAACGCAGCGGAAATATCTGATGACCGGCCTATTCTGGAATTTTCTACAGTATCTCTTTTGCCACCCTTAAAATGGGAAACGGATGAAGTTTTCTTGAATATGCTACGTCACCGAATAAACCACAATGCTCCTGTAACGGGAATGACTTTGCAAGAACGGGAAGTATTTAATCGTAATTTTAAATTGAGAACGGCACAAAGACTGGCGGTGTTCTCGCGCAGGTATCAAGGGCCGGGAGCAGAAGATTTTGCGAGGCGCAATTATTTTTCTGGATTGGAAGAGATGAATATTTATTTTGATTCTTATTCAAAACCGCAAGTTCATTTGGATGAGGCCCAATGGCAAAAATGATAGGTCTTTTGAAATTCAGCGGTTGCGACAAAATTCTGATTGCTCTTTGCATTCTGTTTAACGCCGGACTTTTTTGTTATTTTGGTTCAGGTATGGGGCAGGGGAGTTGGGTTGTGATTGAGGTAGATCAAAAAAGAGTTGCTCGATACTCTCTGTCTAAAGACCAAATTACCGATGTCGAAGGGCCGTTGGGTATAACCGAAGTCGAAATTCGCGATGGTAAAGCACGGATTTTACGTTCCCCTTGCAAGCTGAAAGTTTGTATTAAATCGGGTTATATTCAATATGCAGACCGAATCTCAGTTTGTCTTCCTAACAGGGTAGTTGTGAGAATTGAAGGCAATGCCGAAAGAGGACTTGATGCAGTTGTGAGTTGACCTTGTGGGAAGTAGTTTCAAGCGGGAGGCTGATTTGCAGTTGGGGGCTGCTCACTGGAGCTTTTTTTGTTAGCCTCTCATACTCCAAGTCCGTAGAACGTAACCGAAAACTTTTTAATAAATTATATTTTGTCTTTTTTAGAATCAAAAAACTGAATTTAATATTCAAGCTGCTAATCGGGGTTGACCTGGTTGCCATGTTTATTATTTTTATTTATGTTCGCGTTTGGCCAGATTTTCCGGTTCCCCATATCCGGACTAGATTGAATAACCCATTTATGTTTTTTCTAATCCTTCTGATTTCGAGGGGATGGGTTAATTCAGATTTTCGAGCAAAACAACTGTCTTTGATAAAAAGGGTTACTACGGAGGAACCTATCCGCATCTACTTTTTCCCCCATCCTTTTAATGATGCAGGTTGGATTAGAAATAATGTGGTTTCGATATCCGTGGGATTTCTTTTGGGACCTGAATGCGGAAAAAGGCTATGGAACCCTTTTTGCCACAGCACAATTATTTGTTTTAGGGATGGTGATGCTTATTACCGCACGTGCGGATTATGGCGAGAGTGCTCCCTGGAGTGAAAAAATTCCCTGGTACATAGTCGCTTTCGTATATTTTTTTATTGGTCTGGATGATTGTGTGGGTATCCACGAAAATTTTATTGCTATTGGGGGCGGGTTAGCCCTTGATTCTGTTGCGTTTCACTTTATTCACGAATGGTTATGGTTTTATGGGCCTGTTTCCGTGGTAGTGGTGATTATTTTTGCAACGCTTTTCCTATTCCCCAAAAATAATGGGTACGATGTTTGTGGCTCTGACGTTGTGGGTTGGTGTTCTGGTTCTCGAAGGACTTTCGCAAAAGGTAGTCGATCCTTTGAGTTATGATTACACTCGAATATTGATCGGGGTCGAAGAAGGTTTTGAGATGCTGGGGGTAACGCTTTTTATCATAGGGTTCAGTAAGCATCTTAAAAATTTACAGGAAAAATCCCGATCCGATTTGTGAATTTTGGTTTCTAGCGCATACGGTTCAACACGGCTAAAATATCCTGATATCTTGTGAGGGCCAGCTTGCTGTTATTGTAGGGGGTAATGCTGTCCAGTCCACGGCTTTCGATTTTTTTTAAAAATTTATGAATTATCTGGGTTTGTTTACCTTCCTAGTTTTGCCTGTTTTTAATCTGTTTTAAAATCTAGCCACATATTTCAAGTGGGCCTTCTTCTATCAAGTATTCCGCATAGCGAATATCGATTTCGACTTGTCCGAGTATTAATGTGATTCCTTGCCGGGCTTGGATGACGCAATCTTTTTTCCCGTTTTGAAAACTTAGAGCCGAAAGATCACGATATCTTTTTTGGGTCTGAGGAAAAGCAAATGGGATTTCTATTTTTCGGTCTGTGGGATTCTCCTTTATAATTTTTTTGGCTTTTTGCGTTACTTCCGTTGGGTGAAAAGAATCCATAGCGATTACTCGATCAGCCGAATCGAAATAGTCACCGCTTCCACCCATTACGAGAATGGTGCTTATTCCGAAATCTTTATATAGTTCTTCGACTCGATCGACCATCCTCTGCTCTAATTTTTACTGCTGTGGGGTCGGTAGCTATGAGTTCTCTTCCATCATCTGGAACATGTGGGTAAACAGCATTTTGGATATCGTTCAATAAGGTGCTTTTGCCATGGAAATCACCACCGACAATCAAGGTGATTTCTTTGAGTATTGGCATTCCGCTCACTTTGCCTTTGTGAGAGAGGCCTACTTCTGCCCGCAATCCATCGGGAGAAAGAAATGCTATACAGTTTTTTTCAAAGATAAATCGCTGACCCCTGATTCGCGTGGAAGGTGGGAGCCGTCGGCAACAAATTCTACCCAACCGTTTTTATCCAAGGCGTTTGTTAAGGCAAAATAGTCTTCCAGTGTTTTTATGGAATTTTATATTTCCTTTAAATCGAGTGAGTCTGCTGATAGGCATTTTTCCCAAACAGAGGGAAGTAATTCTGAAAACAAGAGGATGCATTCTTGAGCAAGAACACTTCTCCCATTTCCCGGCAATCCGGCAAATAAAATTACGGTCATCGAATCGTTATTAATTTTTATGCCGCTTCTTATGATTATTTTTTGGCTTGGAGATTGAACTGCAATTTCACCGTTCCTTCTTGATCCTGTGACACGTCCATTCAAAGTTTAAATCTTTTTATGAATGACTCTTAAAAGATGATCTTCCAGTGCAAGTTTTTTAACTGGAGTGTCGTAGATGGTAGGTGGAAAGCCGATTTTAGATAGCTTGGTTGATAAGGATAACCGTGAAGAGGCCGCGAACGGATCTCCCTGTAGATGTTCAAAACACTATGTAAAAGGAGGATACTGGAAATTTTTTCCTGTAGTGTTTTGTAAGATTTGTAGCCTTTGCCGTTTAAAGAAATCAATAGATCATGTAGATCCTTGGGGATGGTAGAAGACATTAGGAATAATTCCCAGCAAACCCGGCGGCCGAGACACCTGTGGGCAGATAATTTCTGGCGATATCAATCACCTTATCTCTATAGGGTATATGAATGGATTCCGGCATGATATTTTTCATGATAGCGGGGAGGGAGATTTTTTGGGTTCTTGATCCATCGGAAGTCCCATCTCCAAATATAAAATGATCGATGATAACTGCTGAAGCTCCTGCAGATTTCAGTCTGCTAAAAAAAAGTTCCGCATCGTTCAAAGGGTATAGGGGCGAAAGGCAGATCACTGTGAAAATTCCACGTGATGAAAGTTGCTCTAATGCTTGAATTCGGGAATCGACACTACATGGAGGTGGTGGCAGGCCTGGAAGATGATCGCGGTCTCCTTCTATCGAAATATGGACTCTTAGTCTACAACTCAGGTATAGTTCGGCAATGAGATCGACGTCCTCTAATATAGTGGAAGAATGAGTCTGTAAAATGATTTCATCTGGAGGATTTATTTGTATTGCCTTTAGTACTGTTCGGGTAATGCGATATTTCTTTTCTGCGGGTTGCTAGGGGTCGGTTGAGCTGGACATGAAAATGGAGAAAGGAATGGACTGTCTGTGAGCCCAGGACTTTTCCTTATCTACTGTTTTAGAATGTAAATCGTTGGTTTTGACATCCACAAAGCCCCCCCATTCTCGGCCCCGGGTTATCCAGGTATTGAAGCGGACTTAGCACCCCTGACCGCAAGAAGAGTTTCCGAATCCGCAATTGCTATAAGGGTTCAGACAATGAGAGCAAACACTTTTCAGGTATCCCGTGGTGCGTGTCAGAATCGATTTATTTTGAACCAGGTTTATCTGCACATTTTTTTTGGGAAAAATAGAGTCAGAAAATTTTATTCCATTGAACCGATGTTAGGTTAGTTTTGAAATCAGGAGATGGTTTTAAAAAAGCTTCGTAACCCCCAGTGTCTTTATTTGCTTGGTAAATCGTCCAGCGCTCAGCAGGGAAATTATCTATGTCCTAAACCCGTATCTTTTTATCATCTGTCTTAGTTAAAACTAGATAACCTCTTCCTTTACCAAAGAAATATTGTCCGTATAAAGTCACGGTGGTTCCGGCAAGGGCCATCCAGGCTCAGGGAATATTAACCTTCACAAAACCGGTTTCGTATTTCGCTCAAACTGGAAAGGTCTTTCTTAATAAAAAGGAATGTTTTGCAGAGTCGGCCTTTCATTATATTTGCTCTTTGATCCTCAATGCTTTTGAAAAGAGTCAGTTTGGTTTTAATTTCTTTGCTTTGGCTGGGTGTAGCGATGAAGGTAATCAGTAAAGAAAGGATCAGAATAGTTTTAATTTTCATAAGAAGTTCCTTTTTTAGTCTCTTGTTATTTTAAGGTAAAACGTTGTAATCTGCTAAGCCTGTTTGCACATTTAAATTTTCTCAGCCGTATTTAAGTTGTTGAGTCTAAAAGTGAAAACCAAGACATCCTCAGGTAATAATGAAGAATTATGCAGCAAAAATTTTATTGATAGGAAGCATCACCGCTTTCGGAATTTTTATTTTGGACGCCTTACTTCCTTTGGGTATTGCCGATGGCATGCTCTACGTTGTCCTCGTTTTACTTGGGATGATGGCGCGAAACCGAAAGCTGATAATCATTGCCGCCATTGTAAGTTCTGTATTGAACTTACTGGGATATTTCTTTTCGCCGCCGGGAGGAGAATTGGTAAATGCTATTGCAAACAGAATATTAGCTTTCGTTACCATTTGGATGACGGCAATATTATGTTTGCTGAAAAACAAGGCCGATGAAACACTTCAGACTGCGCGTAATTTTCTCGAAACAAGTGTTGAAGATCGAACCGCGAAGCTACAAGAAGTCAATCAGCGTTTAAAAGAAGTCAATCAGCGTTTAAATAGTGAAGCGGATAGCGCAAAACTGGTTAAGGCTATTGCGATTGCTTCTAATGAAACCCGCGCTATAAACGATACCCTATATTTTGGTATAGAAAGGGTTTGTAAGTTTGCAGGTTGGCCGCTGGGGCATCTTTATTTAGCTGCAGAAAAGCCGGATTCAGGTTTGGTTCCTACTGAGATATGGTATGTGGGTGATCCGGGTAAATTTGATGTGTTTCAAAAAATTACGAAA
>DUZG01000020.1 GCA_013349585.1 Nitrospinota bacterium
CCGTATCATCCCCCCCCCAAATATGATTAATATTTATATTGTCCAGATAATTGTCCCTAACTTTCCATTCCTTGGACTTCTAGCTTTCTGAATTCACAAGCGAGTTTTTGTCAATTATTCGTTATTTCGTGACAAGGTTGAGCCGTAAAACACCGCATGCAAACTGTCGGCGGTTAGAGTAAAATATGGTAATGGAAGTCCAACAAATTCGATTTATCGTTTTTCTAGGAGTGTTTTTACTGATGCTGGCATTGGAGTTGGTTATCCAAAGGCACCCTACGGTTGATTCTAAGAAAAACAGATTGAAAATAAATTTTGCGCTGACCGGTATAGATATTCTTGTGGTTCGGTTGGTATTTGGTGCCGCTGCCGTTGGGGCTGCCCAGTTTGCCGAAGACAATGGATGGGGAGTATTCAACTATCTAGACTGGTGGAGCGGGCCGGAAATTATTGCTGTTGTGATAATTCTGGATTTGATGATTTACATCCAACACGTTGTTGTCCATATGATCCCTTTTTTCTGGCGGTTTCATATTGTCCATCATTCGGATCTGGATTTAGATGTTTCATCTGGATTGCGATTTCACCCCATTGAAATTATGGGATCAATGTTGTTTAAGGTTGGGTTGGTTTTTGCTTTGGGTCCTGCGCCAATTGCGGTGGTGATATTTGAAGCCGTGCTAAATGGAATGTCACAATTTTCACATTCTAATATTACTCTGCCAGAGAAGCTGGATCGGTTATTGCGATTTGTTATTGTTACACCAGACATGCACCGCATTCACCATTCCGTTGAAAAAATGGAGACCAATTCCAACTTTGGATTTAACCTTTCAATATGGGATCGTTTTTTAGGCACCTATATTCAAGATGCAAAAAGAGAGCAGCCAAAAATTATTATTGGTGTTGATCAATTCAGAACCAGTGAGGAAGTATCATTGAAAAATTTATTGTTGATGCCTTTCAAAGTAACTCCCAGAGACTATTCCGTTTCCCCGGAAAAGGATTAAGAGGACATTATGGCTATTCGATTGACTAAAATTGTTGCTACCTTGGGGCCAGCCAGCGGAAATAAGGCTTCAATAAAAAGTCTGGTAGCAAAGGGTGTTAATATTTTCAGACTCAACCTTTCGCATGGAACTCATGAAACAGTTCGAAAGTGGATTCAGTGGATCCGCGAAGTGGAAGAAGAACACCATTCTTATGTTGGTATCTTGCTAGATCTGCAGGGTCCAAAAATCAGAGTGGGAAAATTTAAAGAAGGTTCCATACATATCAAGCGCGGTCAGGGGTTGACTTTTACAACAGAGAAAAAGATAGGCGATGAAAATTTGGTGCCGATTCAGTACCCGTGTTTTCATCAGGAGGTGACGAAGGGCGAACGAATTTTCCTAGATGATGGCAATCTCAGCGGTGTGGTGAAACAGATTTTGGGGCAGAGAGTCAATGTGAAAATCCAGATAGGAGGAATTTTGTCTGCCCATAAAGGAATTAATTTGCCAGATGCTAAGCTTACCGCAGACCCCATAACAGCAAAAGATAAGGCCGATCTGAAATTTGAAATTCAGGAAGGCGTCGATTTAGTCGCATTGTCTTTCACAGGCTGCGCTAAAGATGCGAGGAAATTGAAAAGTTTGATTCAAAAAAACGGTGGAGGGGATAGAGGTGATCGCCAAAATTGAACGCAAACAGGCAGTAGAGAACCTTGAGGAAATTGTTAAGGAAGCGGATGGGGTTATGGTAGCACGCGGTGATCTGGATGTTGAATTTCTCTTACTGAGGTTCCTGTGCAGCAACGTATTCTCAGAGAAGGAGCAAGGCACTGTAAGCCCGTAATCGTGGCCACGCAAATAGTTGGATCAATGATTGAAAATCATCGACCTACCCGTGCAGAGGTTTCCGATGTTGTCAACGCGGTGATGGATTGTGCTGATGCTATTATGCTTTCCGGTGAAACTGCTGTTGGTAAGCATGCCGTAGCGGCAGTCGGAGTGATGGTAGAAACGGCATTAAAATCTGAGGCCTATTTGGCAGAAACACGATCCATTAATTCGTGGAGTCGATTTTTTGAGAATGAGTCCACTATTAATGCCGGAATTACTTATTCGGCTAATAGAATGGTTGAGCTGCTCAATGCCAAAGCGCGATGGTGGTGTTTATGATCAGTGGTGGCACTGCTAAAGTGGTTGCCAGTCCGAAGCCGATGGTGCCGGTGTTTGTCTTTATACCCAGCTTGTATCGGGCGCGATTGCTGAATTTAATTCGTGGTACGGTACCCTTCGTTGTGGAGGAAGACAAACATCTACTGCTGCATATGGTGCAACTGATCATTATGTTGAAAAAAAGACGCCTGTTGAAAAAAGGGGATCGAGTTGTGATTATCACAGAGATTCCGGTAGGCATCCCAAACCGGACCAATATCATTCGAGTGCAAGAGGTACCATAAAAGCCCTATTTTTCGTAGAAAAAAAATAATTTTAATTTACACTGCAAACTTCTGAATATGTCTCCACGGTACTACATTAGCACTACAATCTTGATCGGGTTCTTGACCTTTGCCATCAGTTATTGGCAGAAAAAGCAGACTGGCAGAGAAATTTCTGTAATTTTTATTAAAGTTGTCACCGCCACTGCGGTGATAGTTGGCGGGGTTTTGGCCGTTGTCTGGCTCCTCGCTTACTTGGGAGTAGCCGAGTCAGGATTTTTCTTATGAGTACACAGCCATCCGATTTTTCAGGATTTATGGTTTTTATATTGTTCCTGTCGTTTTTAATGATGTCTTACTTTATGGGTATGCTGGTCCACTCAGCATGGATGTATGAGGACAAGGGTAGTATTAAAAAAGACAGCAGAATAGGTTGGATACTTTGCATGATTGCCGGGACGAGCATCACCGGCTGGATGTTTTACTACGGCTATTACGTTAATTTTTTGCGATAGAGTTTTAACTTGCCAGTAAATCTACCAAACGCTGGCAATCGTTTCTATATCCCAGAATTTCTTCGTGTTCTTCTTCGCTCAAATCGTCAGTCAGGTTGTCTTCAATCAACTCAATGGCATCGTTTAGTCCGCCAGCGACAATATCCAGTTCTGTTTCTGTCAAAGCGTACATAGAGCCACTGGTTTTGAGTTTTTCAAACACTCGCGAATATTTATCTTTGTAGTTTGTCAGGGTATTTTTTTGTTCTGGGCTCAATTCCTGCTTCAATTCACTTGTCATGTCTGAGAGTGAATCGTTGAGGGCCATTTTTATTGTTTCAATATCATTATCTGTAATTGATGCGAGTGATTTCATGCTCTCCTGCGGAAATTAAGTTGTTGTAATTGCACTGAAATGCACAGTGCTGAATCTCTGATGTTTTACCACAAACTCAACCGCCATCGTATGAAAATTTAAAGCTAGAGGAAAGATTTTTTTTTCCTGTTTATTGAAAAAAAAGATCGGCCCGGTACGGACAAATCTAGTGCCGGGCCGGCAACTCTTTTAGTTACTATGAACCTCAATTTTTTTAGGTTTTATCTGTTCATGTTTGGGTAAATCGACTTTTAGAACACCATTATCGATTTTTGCCGACACTTTTTCTGTGTCGACCCGGTAACTCAGCTTAAAGCTTCTTTCAAAGCTTTGGCTATTGAACTCACGAATATGGTAGTTCTCCTGTTCCGTTTTGGAATCGTTTTCCTTATGGCCTTTAATAGTTAAAACGCCATTATGGACTTCAATGCCGATATCCTTATCCTTCATACCCGGGGTTTCAGCTTCCAGGTGAAAAAAGTTTTCATCTTCAGTAACATTGACTTTGGGCGAAGTAGCTTCCGCATTGGTTCGCCATCGATTTTGTTTTGTATTGAAAAATTGATAACTATCAAAATTAAAGAATGGATCTAAAGCTTGTTCTGTGTGAAAAGTTACGAGACTCATGATATAGCCCTCCAATTAAAATAGGTTAAAGTTTAATTTGTCATGGTTCTCGGCCGAGAGGACACTCCTTATCCTGATTAATAAATATAATCTGAAAAAGTAAATGTCAAGTTGCCTCAGATTATTATTTTTCAATAATGCTATAATTGGGATAGGTGAAATAAGGGCTGTATACTGGGGCCTTGTCGATCTTTTATTGTTCGGGGAGAACAAAAGGGATTATACAGTTTGTGTTGTGGAAGATGAAAAAATTTCACGCAAGATGACCATTGAGTTACTAAAAAAATGGAAACTACTGAAATAATAGCGTCAACGAATGTTGAGATCGCTCTGCAAAAACTCAAACTACAAAAAGTAGATTTGATTATTTCCGACTGGCATATGCCGATCATGGATGGGCTGTAATTTTATAAGGCGCTAAAAAAAGAAGTAGACCGGCAAGATACTCACTTCCTGATGGTGACTGCGGAAGACTCCAGAGAAAGAGTGGTCGAACCATTGAAATTGGGGATCCGTGACTACATAGTCAAACCGTTATCTCGGTAGAAGTTTTGAAGGCAAAGTAAAATCCCTCCTAATAATCTGAATTTTTATAAAAATATTTCCTACAATAAAAAAAGGACTTACAGCCGAAGCCATAAGTCCTTGTAATTTTAGAGTGGGCCCAAGAGGGTTCGAACCTCTGACCACCCGGTTATGAGCCGGGGGCTCTACCAACTGAGCTATAGGCCCACAAGTATTCAGCTTTCGATAAAACTACGCAACTTTTTACTACGACTCGGATGGCGTAGTTTACGAAGGGCCTTAGCTTCAATCTGACGGATTCGTTCGCGGGTGACCGCAAAGTCTTGCCCGACTTCTTCGAGTGTGTGTTCAGAGTCCATTCCTATCCCGAAACGTTTGCGTAACACACGTTCTTCTCTGGATGCCAGGGTCGATAGAACACTCAAGGTCTGATCTTTGAGGTCTCTTTTGACCACCGAATCGATAGGCGAGAGGACTTTTTTATCTTCGATGAAATCGCCAAGATGGCTGTTTTCTTCTTCGCCAATAGGCGTTTCCAATGATATCGGCTCTTTGGCGATCTTCAGCACTTTACGCACCTTGTCGACGGGCAGACTCATTTTAATAGCGATCTCATCAGGGGTAGGTTCTCTTCCCAGTTCTTGAACCAGATGTCGAGATACCCGAATCAGCTTATTAATAGTTTCAATCATATGCACAGGAATACGGATGGTTCTTGCCTGATCGGCAATAGCCCGTGTGATAGCTTGTCGAATCCACCATGTGGCGTAGGTTGAAAACTTATATCCGCGCTGGTATTCAAATTTATCAACTGCTTTCATAAGGCCGATGTTGCCTTCCTGAATTAGATCCAGAAACTGTAGGCCGCGGCTGGTATATTTTTTAGCGATACTAACTACGAGACGCAAGTTCGCTTCAGCCAGTTCTCGTTTTGCTGTTTTTTCTTTTACTCTTCCGCGAGCAATTGAGCGAACGGTTGCTAGCAAACTGTCTTTAGTGGTTTCTGTATCTTTCTCAATTTTTTTGATTTTACGCCGACCTCCCTGAATCTGCTTAATGAAAGCATCATACTGGTCTCGGGTGACCACTTTACCGATGGGCAGTTTTACGCTTTTTTGTTTGATCCAGTTTTTAGCGAGCTTTTTTATCCCTGCCAGTGACATCTTCAGTTGTTTTTCGATCATGCGTTCCTGTTTACCTGCTTCCCGGAACTCTGCGGCGATCCCGTAGATTTTCTCAATGGTTTCATCCATAACATTGTTAGAAAGTCCAAGACCGGTAATCATTTTTTCCACTACCTTTTGCTGCTTTTCCGACTGCTCGGTGGTTTTTACGAGCATTTTTTCGGACAGCTTGCCACCTTCTATTTTTTCACGCAAATTTTCTAGTTTTGTGGAATCGGCTTTGAGTGCTTTTACTCGTTTCTGAAGGTTTTTGATTTCCTTTTTTTCCATTGCTTCTTTACCCTCTTCGGGTTCAGTTGCTTGGATGATTTTGAAAATCTGAACTTCCCCATTTTTAATCTGTTCGGTCAGAGCTAGGAACTCGCGAATGGTCAGCCCACAATTAGCAACCGCTGCAAGGACTTCATCTTGACCAGCTTCAATTCGCTTCGCAATTTCAACTTCACCTTTTCGGGTAAGCAGGGAAATAGTTCCCATTTCACGGAGATATAATCTGACAGGGTCATCGATAGAAACGGAATCGGACTTGGCTGCTGCCACAGACTCATCGCGACCTTCTTTTTTATCCCCCTTTGCGGCGGCAATTTTTTCACCTTTTGTAGAGGTGTCAACGATAGCGATTTCGTTTTCAGCGAAAATGGCCATGAGGTCGTCAATTTGTTCAGGGGTGACGACATCGGAAGGTAAAACATCGTTGACTTCCTCGTAAGTCAGGTAACCTTTTTCTTTGCCTTGTGAAACCAGTTGATTGATTTCAGAAACATGAGTCAATTTTTCCACTGTGGCCATCTGGACAATTTCTCCTCTTACGCTAAGCGGTTGTTGAATAGTAAAATGGTATTAATGAGTTAACGCTAATTGCATTTCACGAAGTTTGTTTTGAAGTTCGCGCGACTTTTCAACCTGGCCGGCCATTTCCGCTTCGTTTCTTTGCTGTTTGACAATTTTTATCTTTGATTTGATATGAACATTATTAAATTTAGTGACACAATCCGAAACGGTTTTTTCAGGATAATCAAACTCTATAGGCTCGAGCCCGAACTGAGTTAATAGGCTCCTAATTTTGGGGTCATCGGTCTGATCGATAAGTTTGTCGATTTCAATATCTTCATCGATTGTTTGTGAGCAAGTTATAGCAATAGACCTTAGTGACGGGTCCGAAAAGTCTTCAGGATTGATAGCTTGAAGAACCTTTTGAGCAATTTCTTTATCGGAAAGAATCAATTGAACTAAATATTTTTCTGTATGTACAATTGCATTTTTCCCTGGCTCCGAATCTTCAACCTTTGACTGGTTCTGCGAGAATGACTTTTTCAGTTCGCCTAGAAATGACGCCTCGTCAATTCTAGCCGTTGATGAAAAGTATTCTATCAAGCCGTTTCGCTCTACCAGGTTTTGCACTTTCCTAAGCATAGGAACCACCTGGTTCGCCATTTCGACCCGTTCAGAGGTCGAACTGCCATTTTTCCCTGCAACAATCCCATCAATATAAGATTCCAAATAGGGTTTTGCGGTTTTAATTTTTTCCAGAAATTTTTGGGCTCCATTTTCCTGGATATACGAATCAGGGTCTTGCCCTTCCGGCAGAAATACGGTTTTTACCTGGAGTCCCTTTTCGTGGAGAACATCGAAGCCTTTATCGGCAGCAGCCCGACCGGCATTATCCGAATCGAATACTAGAACCACAGAGCTGGCATAATTTCTCAGCATCCCCGCTTGTTTAGAGGTCAAAGCCGTTCCGCAGGTAGCGACGGTGTTCAAAATTCCATATTGGGTGGCACGCATCTGGTCTAGATACCCTTCGACTAAAATCGCCTGATCTTCTTTGCGAATCGCTTGACGCGCTAAGTCCATGCCGAAAAGGACCTGGCTCTTTTGGTAGAGTGGCGTTTCAGGGGAATTCAAATATTTGGGGTTATCGCCTTCAACGATACTGCGGCCACCAAAACCAATGACATAACCATGAGGGTCTTTGATGGGGAAAATCACCCGACCGCGAAAACGGTCGTAGGTGTTAGAGCCATCCTCTTTTTCAATTACGAGACCCGATTTTAAAACAATTTCGCGCGAAAGATTTCCCTTTTGCTGGAAATGAGTGACCAGTCCGCGCCATTTAGGAGCCGCCCAGCCAATTTGATATTTATCCAGCACCTCACCCGTAAAGTGGCGGCTTTTTAAATAGTCCCGAGCCGCTAACCCTGCCTCTGCATCGTTGAAGAGAGAGTGGAAATAAGTTGTCGCAAGTTCGTTGGTGTTTTTAAGAGATTCGCGTTCTTTATATTGTGGGTCGTTCAGGCTACCCGCATTGCGGCTAGGGATAATAACGCCTGCGCCCTCGGCAAACTGTCGAACAGCATCGACAAAAGAAATATTTTGAGTTTCCATTACAAATTTAAATACATTGCCACCGACACCACAGCCGAAACAGTGGTAAATGCGCTTTTCAGGGCTGACGGTGAATGAAGGTGTTTTTTCCGAATGAAAAGGGCAAAGGCCTTTGAAATTTTTACCGACTTTCTTAAGAGTCACAGACTGCGAAACCGCTTCCACAATATCGGTGCGGTCTCTCACTTCATCAATAACGCTGTCGGGGATAGAGTATTTCAACATTTCAATGACCCCTCAGGCATCTTTATTAAAAAAGATGCAGGGTTATAAAGTACTGTTAAGTTTCCATCCTTCGATCAACTCAGGCTGAAAAATGAAAGCTCACCTAGAGCATGGGCGAAGGAAATTTAAAAAGTCAGTTTAAATATTCGTTTGCCAATTCCTTGATCTGAGCATTATCGGCTTTGCCTTTAAACTCGGGAACCAGGGTTTTCATTATCTTTCCAAAATCTTTCATGCCTTCCGCACCGGTTTCGGCGATTATTTCCTGAATGCGACGGCGCAAATCTTCTTCCGAAACCTGTTCCGGCAAGTAAGTTTGTAAAATTTCCATCTCCTGAATTTCTTTGTCTTTTAATTCAGGGCGATTCCCTTGTTCGTAAAGGACCGCGGCTTCTTTTCTCTTTTTTACTTCGCGACTGACAATGGTGAGAATCTCTTCTTCCTCAAGGTCTTTTCGGGTGTCGATTTCTTGACTTTTAACGGCAGAAATTACACAACGCACCGTTTGTAGTCTTATAGAATCTTTGGCCTTCATAGACTCCTTCATATCAGAAAGGAGTTTTTCCTTTAAACTCATAGGCTTATATACTGGGCAAAGGTGGAAATATAGGTACCCCAAGGGGTTTTGTCAATACTTTCACGTAATTAAATAATTGTTGGGAAATGGTCGGAAAATTTAAGAAGTCCTTTTTTATCAAAAAGATAGGGCGGGCATGGGCCGGCGGGTTTTTGAAGGACGTACCTATTTAAATTTCCAAAGCAAATCATTGTCTCACATTTTTATGCTTTGAGATACAAATAATGGTGTTTTTTTAATTTTTTAGCTTGGATATTGTGTTTGCTATATCAAGTTTGGCCTAGCCAAAATTACAATGGAGCTTTTCAAATAAATAAATTAATATCGTTTCATGGAAGATTCAAAACCAAACGCGATGCTAATAGAAGACCTTTTGCAATCTCTTGTTGATAACAAGAAGGGGGGAACGCGTTATGCTTTTTTGTTGGGTGCAGGGGCTTCAATTAGTTCGGGGTTCCCGGCGCAAAAGTTTTAGCAACTGAAGGGCAGGAAACAATTAGAAAAAATAATCCTGACGGATACAATAAACTTATTGAACGTCCCGAATATAAAAATGGGGATATCGCCGCTCTTTACTCCGATGTGTATTCGCTCCGATTCCCGATTCCCAAAAACGGATATCAGGCTATCGAGGAAATAATGAGTGATAAGAAGGTGTGCCCCAATGTGGGTTACTTCATTCTGGCTCAAATCATGAATCAGAAACGTCATAACCTTTCGGTTTCCACAAATTTCGACCGTCTTACTGAGACGGCTCTTTTATTTTACCAGAACGTCCACGCCAGAGTGATTGCATATGAAACCATGTTGGATCTGATTGCTATAGATGATCAACAACCTTAAGGTAATAACTCCTCTCAATAACCTAAAAAGGTGTGGAAGACAGCCCCTATGCCAACGCATAGAAAAACGAACGCGCCAATAAGGTTCCAAACAATTTCTTTCATATTGTTGAAGGTCATCCGACACCTCCGCTTATCACAAGGTAAAAGAAAGCCAACGTGGTAACCACTGTGTTTAGCACAGCAGATGCGATCAAGATTTTTTGAGAAATGCCTACCAAGCCCATGGGGCAGCCTCGTGTATGTGTTTAATAAATAAGATAATTGCTACGCACTTCTTTAAAGCGAGTTAGTTCTTCCTGCCAGCTTTCTTCTATATCAATCAAAGAGAATGTTTCATTGAAAATGGTTTCTCGTAATTGCGGGTTACCATAGAGCAGGTCAATCGCCAATCGATCACTTACAAACTCATAGGGTTCGGTGCGCCATTTGAAATCGTTGGGGTACAATTCGGCAATGGCTCTTAGTAGAGCGATGGTGGTCAATAAGGGGTTGAATTGGTTTCTATCGGTGACATGAATTTGCAATCCCCCACAAGTTTCGTTTTGATGCTTTTGGAACATGGGCTGAAAAAACTGCGGTCGGAAAATAACACCGGGCAATTGTTCGCGATCGTTTTCTATTCTTTGCAATAATTTATGCGGGTCTATATAGGGTGCGCCAAAATTTTCGAAAGGGCGGGTGGTGCCTCGACCTTCTGAAAGTTGAGTCCCTTCAATCAGACACATTCCCGGATACACCACAGCGGTATCGAGTGTCGGCATATTGGGGGAGGGGGGCACCCAGGGCAGTCCTGTCTCGTCGTACCATTGCTCGCGGTTCCAATGAGTCATGGGCACGACTTTAAGTTCACAGCCGATATCGATTTCGTGATTAAAAAATAGTGCGAGTTCTCCCGCTGTCATGGCATGGCGATTGGGTAGGGGATATTGCCCTACAAAAGAGCGGTAATTTTCTGCTACCAAATTGCCTTCGAGACTAACTCCGTTAATAGGATTCGGTCGGTCACAAACGATCATCCTTGTGCCAGACTTTTTGCAGATGTCCATGCACTTGGCCATGGTGTAGATGAAGGTGTAGTAACGCACACCCACATCTTGAATATCGAAGATGAGGTTATCTATCCCGACGAGGGCTGAGGGATCGGGCTCTAGGGTTGCTTCTGTTTTGCCATAAAGACTGGATATGGTGAGTCCGGAAACGGGGTCCACTTCATTTTCTATTTCAATCATGTCTTGCGCGATTCCGTAGAGCCCATGCTCGGGGGCGAAAAGCGCGGTGAGTGTGAATGAGGGATGTGAATTGAAGTGGGCGATCGAATGCTTGTGGTCGCTGGCAAGACTGGTGTGGTTGACAACGAGGCCAACGGTTTTGCCTTTTAAATATTTTTCGGGTTGCGCGAGCAGGTGGTTGATGCCAGGAAGAGTCATGGTGTTATGGGAATGGGATTAGGGAAATTTGTAACCTTTGGGGATAACGATGACCCCGGATTCTTTGTCGACAAAAAACCGTTTTTTGTCTTGTTTTAAATCATAGCCAATTTCTGTGCCGGGAGGAACCTCAACATCTTTATCGATAATGGCCATTTTGATTTTACAATCTTTGTTGATTTTAACACGATCCATAATCAATGAGCCGTTAACTTCCGCGGCATTGTCTATCAATACTTCTTGACCTATGAGAGACTCTTGCACTTTTCCGCCTCCGATGATGCTGTCTACCGCTTGTCCACGAGGACCGTCTTCATTGAAAACAAATTTTGCCGGAGGGGTTGCCATAGCTGGCGGTACGGATGGGCCACTTCTTATTGTAAAGGTTGAATTCGGGTTTGACACTTCTAAGATCCATATCCGCTCCACAAAATGCTTTGATCGTTCCTACATCACGCCAATAACCAATTTCTTTTTTAGAAATCCCCGGGATGCGGTTTCTTAGGAAGTCATAGGCATAGACTCGGGAAGTGTTGAATATTTTCGGCAGGATGTCTTTGCCGAAATCATGCGAAGAGTTTTTATCTTTGGCATCCTTATAAAGAATGTCTATCAGAAAATCTTTATTGAACAGATAATTTTCCATTGAAGCAAAGGCTTCTTTTTCTCGGCCGGGAATGGGTTTGGGGCGCTTGGGTTTTTCCTGAAATCCAATGATCTGATATTTCACCTGCACCTGTATGACTCCGAAGGCGGTTGCATCCTTAATGGCGACGGGAATAGTGGAAATGGTGACATCGGCCTTCTTCTTGAGATGAAAGTCGGTCATTTGTTGCAGGTCCATCCGGTATATATGGTCGGCGCCGAACACAGCGATGAGATCGAAATCACCATCTTCAATCAAACTTATGTTCTGATATATCGTATCAGCCGTGCCATGGTACCAGCTATCACCTGTGCGTTGTTGTGCTGGAACTGGCAAAATAAAATGGTTGTGGATAAGAGAACCAAAACGCCAGCTCTCATTGATGTGTTCGTTTAATGACTGCGATTTGAACTGGGTGAGAACGTAGACGGAATAAACACTCGAGTTGATGAAATTACTTAAGGCAAAATAGATCAGTCGGTACTTGCCGCTAAAGGGGACAGCGGGTTTTGCCCTTTGCTCTGTCAGGGGGTAAAGGCGATTGCCTTCGCCACCGGCAAGGATCATTTCAAGAACATTTTTTGTCGAGCCTGGCATGTGGCCTTTCCCTCTATCCTAAAGAGTTGCTTGGTTGGAAGGGGAACAATTAGGATTCATTTCATACTAATGTTTGCCAGCCAAACTGTCAACTCCGGCAAGCTGTCGGAGAAAAATGTAGCTGCTCAAAAGACTGACGAAATTATGAGCCTATAACTATAGTAAAAGGGGAAATTGTATGAGTTTGTGTGGCGAGATTTGACCTTTAGAGTCCAGGGTTACCGCTGGCACAAAAAAACCCCGGCCCCATTCATAGAACGGGACCGGGGCTGATTTATGTAAAACTATAAGGGTAGCTTACATCATGCCGGGCATACCGCCCATGCCACCCATACCGCCCATTCCACCGCCAGGAGCACCGCCGTGATTATGTTCTTCTTTATCTTCTGGAAGATCCGTGATCATAGCTTCGGTGGTCAACAACAATCCTGAAATGCTTGCTGCATTTTGCAATGCGGTGCGAGCAACTTTAGCAGGATCGATGATGCCAGCTTTGATCATGTCGGTGTATTCTCCTTTTTTAGCGTCATAACCCATATTACCTTTGAGGGTTTTGACTTTTTCGCAGATAACGGTACCTTCTTCTCCTGCATTGGTAGCGATCTGACGAAGAGGCTCTTCGAGAGCTCGGCGAATGATTTTTACGCCAAGTTTGAAATCATGATCACCCTTGATTTTATCGAGGGTCTCCAGACAACGTATGAATGCTACGCCGCCGCCAGGAATGATTCCTTCTTCAACAGCTGCACGGGTTGCGTGAAGTGCATCTTCAACACGAGCTTTCTTTTCTTTCATTTCTGTTTCAGTAGCGGCTCCAACTTTAATGATGGCAACGCCACCAACTAGTTTAGCGAGTCGTTCCTGAAGTTTTTCTCGATCGTAATCAGAAGAAGTCTCATCAATCTGGTTTCGAATCTGTTTGACTCGAGCCTGAATGTCAGAAGCTTTTCCTTTACCGTCAACAATCACGGTGTTGTCTTTGTCGATGGTGATGCGTTTTGCGCGACCGAGGTCAGCCAATTCAACACTTTCGAGAGATACACCAATGTCTTCGGTGATAACTTTGCCGCCGGTTAGAATAGCGATGTCGTTAAGCATATCTTTTCGACGATCACCAAAACCAGGTGCTTTCACAGCAGAAACATTCAATGTGCCGCGCAATTTGTTTACAACCAAAGTTGCGAGAGCTTCACCTTCAATGTCCTCAGCGAGAATCAATAGAGGTTTGCCACCTTTTGCGACTTTTTCAAGCAGAGGCAGAAGGTCTTTCATGCTGGTGATTTTTTTCTCGTGAAGAAGAATATAACAATCTTCAAGAACCGCTTCCATGCGCTCTGCATCGGTTACGAAATAAGGAGAAAGGTAACCGCGATCAAACTGCATTCCTTCAACGATTTCGAGGGAAGTGTCCATACTTTTTGCTTCTTCAACGGTGATAACGCCGTCTTTTCCAACTTTATCCATAGCTTCAGAAATGATCTGGCCAATGGCTTTGTCCTGATTAGCGGAAATGGTTCCTACCTGTGCAATTTCCTTTTTATCTTTGGTAGGTTTTGCCATTTTCAGAATTTCAGGGATGATCGTGTCGACTGCCGCTTCAATGCCGCGCTTTATATCCATTGGGCTTGCGCCAGCGGTTACAAACTTCATTCCTTCACGGAAAATAGCCTGTGCCAGAACGGTAGCGGTGGTGGTGCCATCACCAGCGTTGTCACTGGTTTTGCTGGCAACTTCGTTTACCATTTGCGCGCCCATGTTTTCAAAAGGGCATTCCAATTCGATTTCCTTAGCAACGGTCACGCCGTCTTTGGTGATTGTAGGGGAACCGAATTTTTTATCGATAACCACGTTTCGGCCTTTTGGTCCGAGGGTGATTTTAACGGTATTAGCAAGTTGGTTGACGCCTGATAGAATTTTATGTCTAGCAGTCTCATCATAAATAATTTGTTTAGCCATAAACTTAAATCTCCTTCTCTGTTTAAGAGATGTGAAATGTTATATCCGATTATTTGTATCGGGAAAATTAACCTACTATTGCCAGAACATCGTCTTCACGCATAAGCAGGAAGTCATCTCCGTCAAATTTGATTTCTGTGCCGCCGTATTTGCTGTAAAGGACTTTGTCGCCCACTTTTACTTCGAGCTTCCTCACTTTTCCATCATCACCAATTTTTCCATTTCCTACGGCTTTAACGCGGCCTTCAATGGGTTTTTCTTTTGCTGAATCAGGAATGATGATGCCGCTTTTGCGGACTTCTTTTTCCAAAATCGGTTGAACTAAAATTCGATCGTGTAACGGTCGGATTTTCATAAAGACTCCTTAAAAAAATGTTAAACTCTACCAAAATTAATAATTAATACAAAATTCCGTAAAATCTTGTCTGAAACACTATTAAGTTATTATATTTAAAGGGGTTTTCTTCCCATTCAGGAGAAATGAGTTCCTGTTTGCAGCGTATTAGCACTCTAAGGTGTTGAGTGCTTATACTATATATAACGCGATATTAAAAAAGCAAGGTAGGAATCGAAAAAAAACTTAATTAACTGGAAAATTATGAAAAATACTAAAAATAAAGAGATTATGGCGATTGAAACCTTCCCCAATCCGGTCCCCGGAAGAGATTACACTATTGCAATGGAGTGCCCGGAGTTCACTTGCTTGTGTCCTAAAACCGGACAGCCAGACTTTGCCACTCTCCATATCAGTTATATTCCGGATAAGATTTGTATTGAGTTGAAATCGTTAAAGATTTACCTGACGTCTTACAGGAATGAAGGTGGGTTTCACGAAAAAGTGATCAATGTAATTCTGGATGATCTGGTCGCAGCCTGCAAACCCAGAAATATGAAAATTGTTGGCGATTTCAACGTCCGTGGTGGTATTTACACGACAGTGACAGTGGAGCATTCCAACTCTAAGAAGAAAAAGTAATGTTTATGCAACGAGAAGGTGAATGCCATTCTTGCGGTGAGTGTTGTCAAACCGTCAATATGACGGTTGTAAGAGATATTACTCTGCGGCAGCATGGCAATTTGGAGGAGTTGCAACGTTATTTGTCTTACCGTGGCATTCGGGTGGTGGGTGATGATGAAAAACGCAACCAGCTTTACTATTCTATGGATGTCCCTTGCAGAGAATTGACAGCCGATAATCGATGTCGAGTGCATGATAGTCCAGAAAAGCCGCTCATTTGCAATCGTTTTCCTGAAACAAAAGAGGATATCGAAGACATTAAAAACTGTGGATTTCGTTTTTCACCGGTATTGCCCCGTCATCCTGTAAGGGATTAAATTTTTAAGATTTTAAAAGCGGCTTTTGCTGGCAGGGTAAATATGAAACAGGCTCCGTGACCGAGTTTGCTTTCTGCGGTGATAGTTCCTTGATGGCCCTCCACGATGTTTTTGCAGATAGCCAGCCCCATACCGATTCCTTCATACTTATTAACTCCATGTAATCTTTCAAAGGGACGGAAAATTTGGTCGAGGTTTTTTTGTCGAAACCAATCCCCTGATCCTTGACAAGTATTTGCCAGAGTTCGTTGTCTATTAGCCCCCCCTTGAATTTCAATTCGAAGAGGCATTCCCTTTTTTTTTAAACTTGATGGAATTGGAAATGAGATTTTGAAACAACTGTTGCATTTGTGAGGCATTGGCTTCTATTTTTGACAAAAAACCAATTTTAATGTTGTCCGGGAATTTTCTAGGAGGCAGGTTCAAGTCTTCCAGTACATAGATTAAGGTGATTTCCAGGTTAGTATTTTGTAACGATTCTGTTTGCACAGAGACCTATGAGTACAAAAGGAGATCGTCCAATAATACCTGCATCCGGTGAGCGGTTTTTTGTATGCGTTCCAGACTCTCCATAGATTAGGGTCTAATTTTTTCCCTTTCACTTTCGAGGCGAGAACTAAATGAAATGATTTTTCTCAGCGGAGCCTGAAGATCGCGCGAAGCGATGGAAACAAAATCTTTGAGTGCCTGATTGCTGTTTTCAAGCTCCGTAGATTTTCTTTTTATGGCTTCCTGATTTTCTAATTGCAGGGTTATATCGCAGTATATTGCAAAAACATAACTTTTGCCTTTAATGTGAAGAACGCCCGTGGTTATTTCGGTTGCGATTTTGTCGCCTGATTTGGGCTTGATATATAGTAATGGAATTTTTTTAACTCATTCTTTATAACTTTTTCCAATTCTTCGAACGTTTGCTCGGGCTCTGCGCTGAGTTCGGGAATGGTAAATTTAATAAGCTCCTCCTTGCTGTAGCCAAATAGTTTGCAAGCAGATTCATTGGTGTCGAGGGTTTTTTACGTCTCGGCATTGAAAAGCAGTATGCCGTCATATTGAACGGAAAAAAGTTTTTCATATTTATTTTTAGTATCCTGAAGGGAATCAAGTGCTGAATTGCGTTCATCAATGAACTTGCTCAACCTACTTGTGGAAGATTTTCGCTCAACATGATCCAAAGCTGACATGAGTTTTGGTTTTACTATCGGGCGGGATGTTTTTTTCAGTTTCAGGTTTCGATAAGGGGCTGGTTTTTGGTCGAGCAATATCCAGGGAGGTTTTTTACGGATTTTAGAATTTTTGGTTTCATAGGATTAAAATTAGATTGTAATCGGCCTTGAAACAACGCTTATAGTTTGAACCTATATGTGTAAATCGTTGCAATAATTTAATAAAATGTGGAAATTGAAATAAAGAAAAACTGGGGCAATACTCTTCTACCCGTTTAAAAAAATACATAACCTTTTGTTATTCTTATGATAATCTCCTAGTATTCGGTCTTCGGCTTGGCGAGTAAAGTTTTGTGAGCTTTTTGGTGTAATTCAGACTTTTTATGGCAATTCGTTTTATAGATAATGAGAATAAGACAATTTCTGACTCCTTTACTGGATTGATGTGGCAGGAAAGTTATGCGTATTTTGAAACGGGTAGTAATATCAGTTGGTACGATGCGCAAGGGTATATCGAGAAATTAAACCAACATAAGCTTGGTGGTTATAGTGATTGGCGACTGCCTGATCGGTTAGAAATACAGAGCTTATATGAAACCGACCTGCTTTTTAAGTCGCGGGGGAAAACTTTTGTTATACATATTAATCCTATTTTTGAATTCAGTTATGGGAGTTGTTTTTGGACTTCGAAAACGAGGTTTTCGGCAGCTCTTGGGTTTGAATTCGATGTTGGAGATATTCACTGGTACCCTAAAGGAAGCCAGACAGGAACGGTGCGAGCTGTCAGAAATAATTGGTCACCACAACAAATGATTGACCCGGGTTGGGCTGACGAAGCGTTCAGGGCGTAATAGGAGTATGGATGACAAAAAATTTAAAATAGAAAAAGCCAAAGCAAGGAAACTTCGCCAGTCGCAATGGTGGCAACAGAAAGTCCAGTCAGGAATTTGTCATTATTGCGGAGGCAATTTTGTAGCTAAGTTGTTGACTATGGATCATATTGTACCTATTTCTCGAGGTGGAAAAAGCACACGAGGAAACCTTGTTCCTGCCTGCAAACAGTGTAATTCGAACAAAAAGTATTACACCCCAGCCGAAATTATTCTGAAAGAAAAGCTCGATCAGGATGTTTGTTTTTAATTTTCTTAAAATCTTTTTAACCTCCTTGTAAAAATATAAAAATGGAAATTCTTTTACATCACGATTATTTAATTCAGGCGCTATCATCGACAGAAGAATCATCCGTTTTGAAGCTTTGTAAGACAGAAAGTTGTAAGGGGTGGGTAGCATCAACCACCATTCAAGCTCTATGGCAGGGTTTGGAAAAAGATGAGAGAAATAAAATTAAACCTCTTTTGACACACTTGAGTGTGGTGACCCCGACGGCGCGAGACTTGGACGATGCCTTGCAAGGTGATGATTTCGAAGAGAAACTGGCGTTAATCCTTATTCGATCTTGCGGATTCGATGCGGTTGTTTCGACAATGCCGGAAAAATTTTCCAATAATGAAGGTCTTGTTCTGACCGCTGACCAAGTGCAATCCAAAATTGATGGGCCTGTCGATTCAGTAAATGAAGTGAAACTTCTGGATATTTCTGCTTCCTACCATCAAATATTGAATGATGTGGAAATAGAAATTGCTGATACTACGCGAACGGGGCAGTTCATCTTGGGTTCTAAGGTTGTACAGTTGGAAGAGAAAATTGCAGACTATTGTCAGGCGAAATATGCGGTAGGTGTCTCTTCAGGAACCGACGCTTTGCTTATTTCCTTAATGGCCGCTGGAATAGGGGAGGGAGATGAAGTGATCACTTCCCCCTACACGTTTTTTGCAACAGCAGGGTCAATTGTTCGGGCAGGGGCAAAACCGGTATTTGCAGATATCAACGATGTTACTTTCAATATAAAGGCTGAACATATTGAAAGATGCATTACTCCCAAGACCAAGGCTATTATGCCAGTCCACTTGTATGGCCAATGCGCGGACATGGAGCCAATAATGGAATTGGCGAAAAAGCATAATCTTGTTGTCATTGAAGATGCGGCTCAATCCATCGGTTCCGAATATAAAAACAAACGCGCAGGTTCTCTTGGCGACATGGGTTGCTTTTCTTTTTTTCCTGCGAAAAACTTGGGTGCATTTGGGGATGGAGGAATTGTCACCACGTCATCAGATGACCTTTATGAAAAGCTGAAGGTGCTTCGTGTGCATGGTTCAAAACCCAAGTACTACCATAAAAGTATCGGTGGAAATTTCCGTTTAGATGCCCTGCAAGCCGGGGTCGTAAAGGCTAAGTTGAAATATCTTGAAGGCTGGACAGAAAAACGGCGGCAGAATGCAACAGTCTACAATCAATTGTTGCAACAGAATGCTTTGATTCAGTACATTCAGTTGCCTCCAGAAGTTTTTCCACGTCATGTATTCAACCAATACGTCATTCGCGCAGGAAGTCGCAGGGATGAATTGCGTACCTTTTTAAATGAAAATAAGATTGGCTGTGAAATTTATTATCCGCTACCGCTTCATGTTCAGGAATGTTTTCAGTCACTGGGGTACAAAAAAGGTGACTTCCCGGAATCTGAGAAAGCCGCGAACGAAACTTTGGCTCTCCCGATTTCGCATGAAATTACCCGACCACAACAGGAATACATTGTGGAAAAAATCCGAATGTTTTTTCTAGGGAAATAATTCCCAGAGTAGGTTGTTAGAAAAGTGGGCGGCTTTCTTTTTCTTCAGGCTTTTCCCGGGGGGTGTGAACCTGGCTTTCACAGATCATGAGGATATGGAAACCGAGTTTGCTTTGAATGGGCTCGGGTATGATAAATTTTTCCAATTTCATTATTTCACTTATAAGTTCCTGAGTAAGAATTTGTTCGGGAATCGGCATTGCATTATCGATCCAATCTAAATTTCCCCCGAGTTTTTTGCTCTTACAGGTACTGTACTTTTTGGCGAGGCGAATAAAAAACTTTTCTACTTTTTCCCAGTCATGAAAAGGTTTGTCCGGATCATCGATTTCCTCTTTTGCCAGATCGCTCTGAAAATCTACGAGTATTTCCCAAATCATTTTTGCAGATTCTATGGAAGTTAGCCGGATGTTCCGAACACGGTGTTCCATGGGTTTGTCTGTGGTGAAAGTTGACTTTTTTGCGACAAAAACCTTTTTGATTTTGGGTCTGGGCTTGGCAGGAACTTTAGGAACATCGGTAGCGGGTTGCGGCTCTTTAGCTGTTTTATCCCGCTCGTATATGGTTTTTTCTGACTCTTTGGGTTGATCGGGCATTATATTATTTTCCAATAAATTTAGTTTTATTATACCTGCTTTTGCTATGCATTCATCCACATAGATTCTAGAAAATCCAATACAGCCCCGTGGCTATTGGGGCCAATAATTTGATCAGCAGATTCTTTTACCTCTGGTAGGGCATTTTCCATTGCCACCGAATAGCCGGCTACCTGAAACATATCCAGATCATTTAAATAATCACCAAAAACCATAGTTTTGTTCAATGGTAGATTTAAGCGATCAACCAGCTTCTCCACCATATTTCCCTTGTTAGCTTGCTGGTGAAAGGCCTGTAACCAATAATAACCTTTCATGGAAACATCTTCAGCAAAATATAAATTGAGATGGTCAAAATATTTTTCCTTCAGGCAATGGTATATGGGTTCGAGGTTTTCCATAGTGCCAATCAATAAAAAACCTGAAACATTTTCGTCTTCTTGAAATATAAATTCGGGGACCTGTTTAACCCTGTCATCTTTCTCCAGACTGGCGAGGTAGGCTATTGATCCTGGGTTTTTTGCATGGCGATAGTAAACCTGATGTTCCTCGCCAAAGGTGTAAATGAAAGGTTCAATGGTTTGAGCTTGTGCCAAGTTTAGCATGCTGCCCACGACTCCCTTGTCTACGAACTCAGTGTGTTCCAATATTTTACCGTTATGGAAATCTGCCAGATAGACTCCATTAAACAAGATAACAGGGAGTCTGAGGTCTAATCCTTTTAATATTGGATGCGCAGAGTCGTAATTTCGAGCCGTGGCAATAGTAAACTTCATGCCTTCCTCAATAAGGTGGTTCAAACGTTGTTTGGACTCCTTCGGAAAGGTTCCATCGGGCAGTAAAAGTGTTCCATCCAAATCTGAGATGTATAAGAGATCTTTGGCCATGTCTTGATGGGGATTTTTTATTATATTCATGTTTCATTAAGAGAGGGTATTATTGGTTCCGCAATTAGGTATTATAAATTATAAGGCTCATAAATTTGTAAGGAAATACTCCTAAATGATACTAAAAAGTAATTTTAGGGTAATTTCAGATGCTAAGGAAGGGATACGGGATATGCTAATTAATACAAATTATATTGCTGGGGTTATTAAGAAGGCTGAAGTTTTGGCCATTTTTCTGGTTTTGATTTTGCTGTCAGTTGTGCCAGTCGCGGCTTTCGATTTTTCGGATTGGGATGCTTTGATTGAAAAACATGTGAGCTTGAAAAAAGTTGATGGCGTAATGATCAATGCAGTGAATTATAAAAACTTGAAGAGCGATGAGAAATTTAAAAAACTGGTTTCCAGGTTGATCTCGGCTCGAGAGAATTCGTTGAAAACTCGTGATGAGAAGCTGGTTTTCTGGATTAATACTTATAATATTCTTGCCGCAAAAATGGTAGCAGATCGCTTTCCTATTAAAAGTATTAAAGATGCGGGAAGTTTTTTTAGTCCGGTTTGGAAAAAGCCAGCTGGTTATGTGGCTGGAGAAGAACGGACTCTGAATGAAATCGAACATGAAATTTTAAGGAAGATGGATGAGCCAAGGATACATGTCGCGATTGTTTGTGCGTCAGTGAGCTGCCCTGATCTTAGGTTAGAAGCTTTCAAGGTAGGCAGTTTGAACGAACAGTTGAATGATCTGATGAAACTATTTTTGCTGTCGCCTGAAAAGGGGATGAGAATAGATAAAAAAAGTAATCGAGTTTACCTTTCCTCAATATTTAAATGGTTTAAGGATGACTTTGAAAGTAGAGGAGGGGTGTTGAAGTTTATCAGTAAATACGTTTCACCTGAAGCGGCAAAGGAATTGACCGCCTCTCGAATTGATGTTTCCTACCTTGATTATAACTGGGGTATTAACGGCTAGTTTGCCTGAAAGACACGGCGGGTTTCCCCGCCGGTTTTCCAGGTGGGGTAGCTATTAGTCTGCGTGTTTACGTAGGAACGTGGGAATGTCAAAATTAGCATTTAAGTTTCCCGGGTCCTGATTTTCTTCTTTGATTGAAGACGCAAGTGTCTTCAGGTATTTATAAGATGAGTCGGCATCATGACTTTCCATATGAGGTTCGCCGCCCACCACTTTTTTCAACGCAGGTCTTTCTTCTACTTGCGAAGCTATCTCGTTGTCGAACCCAGTTGCAATGACTGTTACCCGCATTTGACCTTCCATTTGATGATCGATAACTGCACCAAAAATGATATGAGCATCTTCGTGTGCATTTTCTTGAACCATCATAGAGGCTTCATTAATTTCCATAAGAGTTAAATCCTCTCCACCCGTTATGTTAATTAAGATACCTTTTGCACCGTCAACGGTTGCCTCGTCAAGTAGAGGGCTGGAGATTGCTTTTTGCGCAGCTTCAACAGCTCTAGTTTCTCCTGTGGCGATGCCGCTTCCCATAAGTGCTTTACCCATGCTTCCCATGATGCATTTTACATCAGCAAAATCGAGATTGATGAGTCCGGGAATGACGATTAAATCAGAAATACTGCAAACAGCTTGTTTGAGAATATCGTCTACCAGTGAGAATGCACTGGTGAAAGACGTTTGCTTTCCTACATAGCTTAAAAGTTTTTGATTTGGAATCACGATCAGTGTATCGACGGCTGCTTTTAGCTCTTGGATTCCTTCTTCTGCTTGTCGCATCCGTTTTTTGCCTTCAAACGCGAAAGGTTTGGTGACTACGCCAACGGTAAGAGCTCCTGTTTCTTTTGCGATGCGAGATATAACGGGTGCCGCACCTGTGCCGGTTCCACCGCCCATTCCTGCGGTGATAAAAACCATATCCGCACCTTCGAGCATATCGCGGATAACCATTTCGCTCTCTTCGGCGGCGTCTTTACCGGTTTCTGGGTTGGAACCGGCACCCAGCCCGCGAGTCAACTCTCCGCCTATTTGGATTTTTCCGGGGCATTCTGATTTTTCCAGGGATTGTAAATCCGTATTGGCGATAATAAATTCTACTCCGCGGAGACTATCGCGAACCATAGAATTTACGGCATTGGTACCACCGCCCCCAACGCCAACCACCTTGATAGTTGCGTTGTAATCGTTTTCGTTTTCAAATTCTATTATACTCATGGTGTCCTCCAATTTTTAAAAAAATTCGTCTGCCCAATCTTTCATACGTGAAAAAATTTTATCGAATAAATTACGTCCCTGAAGTTCTCTTACAAGTCCGGTTTTAACTCTTTTAGAACCATATTGGATCAAGCCGGTACAAGTTGCGTACATGGGATTGTTTACAACATCGATCAATCCTCCGAGTCCCATGGGTTTCCCTACTCTTACGGGGGATTGAAAAACGTCCTCCGCTAATTCTGCCATTCCCTGCATGCTTGAAGCCCCACCCGTCAGTACAATTCCGGATGAAATAATTTCTCGGTACCCCGATTCATTTATATCGTGGTCGAGTAGTTCAAACATCTCACGCGTTCGTGCTTCGATTATCTCGCTTAAAATTTGTCGAGGAACTGTTCGAGATTCTCTGCCGCCAACGCTGGGAACTTCTATGTTGTCACCCTCTGAAATGATGGGCGAGTATGCGCAGCCGAAGGAATGTTTGATTTTTTCTGCTTCATTGTTTGGGGTACGAAGACCTATTGCAATGTCGTTTGTCATTTGCGCGCCCGCGATAGTCAGAACGGAAGTATGTTTGATTGCACCCTGATAAAAAATTGCAAGGTCCGATGTGCCGCCGCCAATATCAATCATCGCAACACCCAGTTCTCTTTCATCTTGAGATAAAACGGATTCGCTGGACGCAAGCTGTTCCAGTACAATATCGGATACTCCCAGACCTGCTTTATTTACACATTTGACAATGTTCTGTGCCGATGTTACCGCCGCAGTAACGATATGGACTTTTGCTTCAAGGCGCACTCCTGCCATTCCGAGGGGAGTCTTAATCCCGTCTTGATTGTCAACGATATATTCCTGCGGGAGAACGTGAATCACTTCTCGATCTAGAGGAATGGCTATGGCCTTAGCAGCTTCTATCACTCTGTCCACATCTTTCTGATCAATCTCTCTGCCCTTCACGGCAATAATTCCATGACTGTTGAGGCTGTTTATATGCCCACCTGCAATACCGACATATACGGAATCAATTTCACATCCGGCCATGAGTTCGGCTTCTTCAACAGCATTCTTGATAGACTCGACAGTGCTGTCGATATTCACTACGACCCCTTTTCTAAGGCCTTTTGATGGATACTGACCGAGACCAATAATATCTATCTTTTCATCATCGATAACCTCGCCAATGATGCAGCAGATTTTGGTGGTTCCAATATCCAGCCCGACAATGTAATTGCTTTTTTTGGACATGCTTCCTATCCCCTTCTAGTTGGTTTGACTCTTTGCCGCAATTAATGTTGAACTTGGTTTGAATCTATTTCTGATGACAACTTGATCTTTAAATGATAAGTCGATCATTTGAATCTTAGGATTATCTTCCTCAATGGTGTCGAGAATGAGTAGGAAATTTTTTCTTCCCTCGTCCAATCTATCCATAGACATTTGAATTTGAATGTCCCGGTTTTGGGTGATAAACAGAACCCGGAAATGGCCTATTAGTTCGGCCGTATCCAAAGGGTTATTATCAAAGAATGAGAGTTTGTTGAAGTAGTGCATGGTTTTCAGGCTGTGCAATACTTTCCCCTCTAAAAAATTATTTTCTTTTTCGCCTTGCATGATGATAAGAGGCAGATGTTTATATTCAGGTTTTTCGGGTGACAGGGTGGCACCGAAACTATCCACTAAATAAATCTCTTCCTTCTTAATCCTTGCGTAAGGAACCCTTTCTGTGAGCTTAAACTCAATTCCTTGTGGAAAATCTCGCCGTATGGAAGCCGATTGAATCCATGGGTTTTCTGAAAGCCGTTGGCTTAACTCAACTAAATCAATCGCAATTAAATTTTTTCCTTTTACAGGGCCCAGCCATTCAAGAATTTGCGCATCGCTCAATATATTATTTCCTTTGAAAGAAATATTTTGAATTTGAAAACGAGGTGTTGAGATTAAAAAATTCCATCCAGCAAAAAGAAGGTAGCCGACAACTCCTGCCAAGAAGAGTTCTGAAGTAAGCTCAGCCAATGTTCGTCCCCAATTGCTCAATTGTGGTTTATGAGGAATTCTTTTATTCAGACTACTACCACGTTTGCGTTTTTTGATTCTTTCAGAACGAAAATTGTCCCATGTGGAGGCAGGTCCCTTTTGTCTGGGCAGAGCAAAGGTCATGACAGGTCTCCATAGTCCAATTGTGCTGTTTTTAAAATTTCTATTACAAGATCATCAAAATCCATTCCCATTTCCAGGGCAGCCATGGGTAACAGGCTTGTGGGAGTCATGCCCGGGATAGTATTCATCTCCAGAACATACGGTGTTCCTTCATCATCAAGAATGATATCTACTCGGGGTATTCCACGTCCCCGTAGCACCTTAAAAACTTTTTTGGAAACTTCATTGCACTTGTTAATATCATGTTGGCTCAAATTCGCCGGGCATAGATATTCAGTTTTTCCAGAAGTGTATTTGGCTTCATAATCGTAAAACCCGGATTTAGGAAGAATATGAACAATGGGCATAGGTGTTTCCCCATTCATTCCTATTGCCAGAAGTTTTCCTTCTATAAGTTTTTCCACGATGATTTCTTCAGAATATTTAAATGCACTTTCCAATGCGGGTTCCCATTGTTCTTCTGTGTGGACAATGCTCACTCCAAAACTCGATCCCTGATTGGTTGGCTTGACCACAACCGGTAAACCCAAGCTTCGTTTGAGATGTTGATTTTGGTTTTTATAAAATACTTCATAGTCGGCTGTTGGTATTTCGTGGAACTTTAAAATTTCCTTGGTCTTTAATTTGTCATAAGCTAAGGCACTGCCTGCGACACCCGGCCCTGTATAAGGAATTTTCAAATATTCGAGAACTCCTTGAATGCAGCCATCTTCGCCGTAGGTTCCATGCAGTGCGATGAATGCCAAGTCAATCTCTCGGATAGCTTTGGCAATATTGCGATCTACATCGATGGGGAATACCTTGAGACCTTTTCGAGTCATTGCCTCCATAACCGAGTTCCCGGTTAATAGAGAAATATCTCGCTCTGATGATAAGCCACCCATTAGCACACCTATTTTTTTGTCTTTAAAAATTTCCAAAACTTTTCCGACTTTTAAAATGAGAGGTCCGTCCCGGCCTTTGGCCAAAAAGGCCGGGAGCAAAAGAAGAAGGGGTGACCTTTGCACGAACTTTAAAATTTAATTTCTCCGAAATTATTCTCCGATAATTACAATCTCAGTTTGTAGATCGATACTGGTTTTTTCTTTCACCTCTTTTTGTATATGCTTGATCAATTGCGTCACATCTTTTGCTGTTGCCCCACCTTTATTCACAATGAAGTTCGCGTGCCTGATAGAGACACCGGCCTTTCCTATGGAATAGCCTTTAAGTCCTATCGACTCTATAATTCTTCCGGCAGCATCTCCTTCTGGATTCTTGAAAATAGATCCTGAATTTGGAATGGTAAGGGGTTGTGTTTGCGCTCTTCGAGAAAGATGACGGTCCATGGTGGTCATGATTTCCGAACGATCTCCTTCTTCGAGTTCAATCTCTGCTTCAATAATGATCCCGGGTTCATTTGGGAAAATGGTTTTTCTGTATTGAAAGGAAAGATCTTCTCGTTTTAAAGTTTCTATTTCACCGTTTCGTGTAATTCGAGTTACGCTACGAAGAATCGGTCCAATTTCTGTTCCCTCTGCGCCGGCATTCATAATTATTGCGCCACCTAATGATCCGGGTATGCCGACGAGACGTTCAATGCCCGTCAGTGAATAGCGTGCAGCATGTTTAGCAAGATAAGACATCTTTGCCCCGGCCCCTACTTTGATAACGGCTCGTCTTTTCCCATCTTCCTTTTTAAAAAAAAGTGGGCGCTTGATTTCTTTGAA
>DUZG01000021.1 GCA_013349585.1 Nitrospinota bacterium
CTTTCTTATTATTTCTTTTTTCGTGGTTGTTCAAAAACCATTTTCGACCGATTGCTGAATAAAAACACGGACCTTCTTTACCATTTTTCTCTGGAAATAGGGTTTTTCAGGGACGACTAGTTAGAGAACTGCTCTTGGATGTGTTCAAGGATATCCGATGCAAATTGTTGCAACTTTTTATCAGGGCTCAAATTAGTATCTCGTATAATTTCTCGCACCAGTTCCAGATTTTGCTGCATACACCGTTGAGCACAACCTGCTGCGATTTCCTTTTTATTATCGAAATAACGGTAAAGATTGCCTGCAGACATATCACAGTCTTTAGCGATCTCAGCCATGGTTGTTTTCCCGAATCCGTAACGGCCAAAGCGAAAAATGCCTTGTCCAGGATGTCGTGTTTTATTACCTCAGTGGTCTCTTCTGCTAATTTCATGATATAAATAATAAATATAATGTTAAATATTTACTATACTTCTGCAAAAATAAGTTCTCATTGTCAAGTGGGAGTAAAACGGTATTTTCAGTTTGTGACACAAATAGGCAGATCAGAGCGTTGATTTATTTGGGTTAAAAGGTGATTTGGTTTGCGCCAATTTTTTTATAGGCTTCAAGGGAGCGTTGGTGGCAGGTGAGGACGATGACTTGTCTTTGTTGGCCAAACTGGTTCAATACTTCGATCAGTCTTTCATCACGTTCATCATCAAAGTTGACGAACACATCATCCAAAACGGCCGGTAAAGGCTCCGATCGACTTTCATATTCATCAATTAAGCCAAAGCGCATGGAGAGATAAAGTTGCTCGAGTGTCCCGCGGCTCATTTCTTGAACGCCTTTTCGTTTATGCTGAGCGTCCTCAACGAGAATGTCTTCGCTGTCAATGGGTTTGATTATATGGCTATAGGTCCCATTCGTTATTTTTGCAAAAAAATTTTCTGCTGCGCGGATAACACCCGGTTGACGGTTTTTTTCGTATCTTTTTTTGGCTTCGTCAATAAGCACAAGCGCACTGCGATAAGAAGCCCAGGTTTCGGCAACCATTTTTAATTCCTGCTTGTGGGATTCCAATTCATTTTGTCGATCAACGAGGTCGTTGTTCGAAGACAGCTTTTCCAATTCGTTGCGCGTTTCACCAATATCTTGTAACAATTGTTCGCGGGTTTCCTGTAGCTCTGAATATTCTGCGATCCGTTTTCCGAGTTTTTGTTTTATCTCTTCTAGAGGAGTAGATTGAATACCTTCCAAGAACTGGTCGAAGTGCTGGCCCAACCCAACATTGGAATGGATAATTCCGCGCTTTTGTTCCACTTTTTTTTTCAGTGCTTTATATGTCTCAAAAGCAGATTGCTTACGGTAAAAATCTTCCGTATCTATGGCACCCACGGAGCGAACAAACTTTTCAATTTCGTTGGCTTTGTTTTTTAGGTGATCTTCCAGGCCGGAAATTTTTCCGTTCTGTTCTTTATGCTGATTTTCTATAAGGTTGCGGCGTTCGCGATTGGCTTTGCTATTCTCAAATGCAAGGCAGAGAATTTCGATGTTATTCGGTATCTCGTTTTTAAGCGATACATTGTCTACCAGGGTAGCCAGAGAAGTGATGCAGTCGAGTGCTTCTTTCATAGTGTTTTGCATTTTCTCGATTATTTCATCCAGTCTACCACGTTGAGCAATCATAGATTTAATTTGCCGTGTGGTTTTTCCTATATTCTTGGTGGTGTTGGGGGCAATTCCGGGGTCCAGTTTGCGTTGTTTCAGCCATTCGCGCCACTCATCAAATTTTCCATCCAGATCAGTTTTTTTCTTTTCGTGTTGATGTGCGAGATTTTTTTCAGTCATGTCTTCTTTTGCGAAGCTGTTTTTCTCGGCAAGAATTTTTTTGAATAGAAAAATTCCACCACCCACCATCAATATGGCTGCTATCAAAAGAGGAATGTTTGCTATGTATCCCGCCACGATAACGCCGATCACTCCTGCTCCCGTGAAGCCATAATGGAACTGCCTCAACCACTCTGGAATGTTCCAACCCTTGGATTGCTCTTCGGCTTTGAGCCTGCGGTGGCTTTCAAGTCGGTCCAGGAACAGGTCTTGTTCTTTTCTTAGGATTTCAAAATCTTCAGCAAACTGATCGATTTGGTCCTTATCGGCTTCGGTCAAATCGAATTCCAATAATATTTCTTCGTCCCAGTTTCGGTCGATAGATTTAATTTCTTCGGTGATTTGCATTTCCAGATCCTCGCGTTCGATCTGGATTTTGCCTGAATCTTGTAAAGCAGAATGGATCGAATGAGTAGACTGTTGCAGGCGGTGAATGCTCTCTTCATATTTTAGAAGGTCATGGTTTATTTCTAATTCTTCCAGCGAGCTATTTAAGGTGGCGAGTGCTCTCTGCTCTTCATCTATTCGACGTGCCAGACTTTCCTTTTCCTGCTGTAGAGATTTAAAGTTATTTAATCCACCTTCCGGAAACTGTGACAGGTCTTCCAGCGATTCGAGTTTGGCTTTCGATTCCATATATTGAACCGAATCTTCATATAGATGGATTTGGCTTTCTAAAATTCTTTTTTCGGATTCCAAGTGTTGCAGCGAATTTTGCACTACCGTTTTGGTATCCCCCATTTTTATATATTGATTTTGTAGTTCATCGTAGAGGGTCAGGTTCTTTTGAATAGAAAATATTATTTGCTCATTGGCTTTAATTTTTTCAAGCAAATCACTGAGCCGACAAGAGCCTCGCGGACGAAAAATTTGTGTACATAAATTTTCTAACTCTTTTTCTATATTTTTGAGAGATAAACTGCCTAGACCCAATCCTGCTCCGTAAATACGATTTTTTACTTCGTCACCGGTTAAGCTGTTGAAGTCATGTAGCTCGTCTAGCGTGAAAGCATAAATATTGCGATAAATATCTTTGGATGCGTTCCCCAGAACATGTGTCAGTACATCCTGACCTTGTAGTACCTCTTGGGGGGTAGATATTCTTACATCGCCACCATGGGTACCGGGCGTACGCGAGATAACAAGTCCTTCGCCATTTTGCAGTTCGACTTTCAGGCTACCTCCCATCGAACCGCCGTTCACTGGATTGTACAAGTTTATTTTATCTTTTTTAGTTGGAAACCCGAATAGGATTCTGCGTATGAATTCCAACAACGTTGTTTTCCCGAATTCATTCTTTCCATAAATGATGTTTAGGCCGGGTTTTAATCCGATCAAACGTGTATTACAAAAGATGCCAAAGCCATCAATATGTATTTCTCGAAGTTGCATATTTTTTAAGAATTATCAACCAGTTGGTCGAGAGCCAAGTCGCGGGATTTATGAATGAGTTCATCCATTTCCTCTGTTGAAATTTCTTCGAGATACTTTCTCCCTGCCCATGATTCAAAAACAGGTCTAATGGAATCGCGAATTTTGCCATTCAGCGTATCTTTTTCTATGTCATCGCAAAGGTTGATCAGGTCAGCAATAAAATCTTTTCCTTCTTTCAAGTTTTGTATGTCATACGTTCCGGAAGTTTGTATGCTTAGCTCAACTGAAACCCAGGGAGAGTGGCCTTCAAAAAATATGTGAATTTCTTCCGTCAAGGCATTTACAGCATCCAAAGTTTGCAACTCTTTGTGTATGGGTGTCCGACCTGTCAGTGTGAGGCGGGCAACAAGTCCCTCGCGAGGTATGGATTCTTTTGCCAGCTCTTCGCATTGAACCTGAATGTTTCTTAGAACATCATTGATACTTTCAGCAGCCTGCAAATCAACGGTGGCGGAACGATAGGCAACGACATCTGTAGACATAAACCGAATATCCGGCGGACGGTCTGTAGATAAGGTAACCAAGCAACAACCTTTTTGTCCGGCTTCTCTTGAATGCCGTGCCTGGATATTTCCGGAATAGACGATTGCGGGATCACTTTCCCGCAACACCTTAAACTCATGGATATGTCCCAATGCCCAATAATCAAAATTTCTTGAAACCAGATCGTTGATGGAGCAGGGAGCGTAATTGTCGTGTCCGGGTTGTTGCCCAACATTGGTATGAAGAAGTCCAATGGAAAAACCTTCTTCCTTTTCATTTTTAAATTTTAAGGCCAGGTTTTCTGTAACTTCTTTTTGCGGATAGCTGATTCCGTAAACCCAAGCTATATTTTTTCCTTCTTTTTTTACCGGAACGCGATTGACTTTATTTCCCGGGAAAATAGTTACATGTTCGGGCCATTTCAGAGTGTGCGCCCAACTGTTCAAAGGATCATGGTTGCCATGAACGATGAAAGATTGAATGTTTTCATCCGAAAGTTCTTTAAGGATACGGCGAAACTTCAATTGCGCCTGCAAACTACGATCGGCACCATCAAAGACATCTCCGGCAATGAGAACAGCGTCTACTTTTTCCTGTAAAGCTAAACGAGCAATTTTTTGAAACGCCTTAAAGGTAGACTCGCGCAATGCGCTGGCAAGAGACGGAGCCTGCGAAGTCAGCCCTTTAAAGGGACTGTCAATATGCAGGTCGGAGCAATGAATAAAGCGAAACTCTGCCATGATTTTTCTTTGGAGCTGGATTGTAAGTTACTGTTCTTAAAAAGTATATGGGGTATTGACGACAATCTCAATGATTTTCTTGCTTACGCTGTGTAGCTCGCCCATACTTTCGAGATGGAATATCGTCGTTTTGGAAAAACCAATGAAAAAATTTCTGTGATCACTCTAGGGGGGATGCGGTTCAAGCATGGATGGAATCCACCGCGCAGTCTATTACCCGCTGAGTCTATTCAAAACTGCATTGATACCACAAGTCAGGCGTTTGATGTTGGCATCAACCATATAGAAACTGCTCATGGGTATATGAAGAGTGAGCATCTTTATGGAATCGCGTTGAAGGAGCTGGCAACGCCGCGTGACCAGTTCAAGATTATGACGAAAGGAGCACCGATGACGGGCGATGAAACCCGTGCCTTGGTAGAGGAACAGTTAGAAAACCTGCAATTAGATTTTGTAGATTTTTATGGCTGGCATGGAATCAATAATGAAGAAAGGTTACAATCGGCTATCAATCCGGGAGGGCCTGTTGAAACTTTGCATCGCCTTAAGGAGGAGGGATTGATCCGTCATATTGGATTTTCCACTCACGGTTCTCTGGATGTTATTTTACAAGCACTCGATACGGGCCTATTCAGTTTTGTCAATCTACACTATTACTACTTTTTCCAGCGTAATCTTCAAGCAGTTCAATTGGCAGGAGAAAAGGACATCGGTGTATTCATTATTTCTCCAAATGAAAAGGGAGGGATGCTATGGAAGCCTTCAGATATTATTCAGGAGACTTGTGATCCGCTGACGGCGATTCAGTTCAATGGGAGGTTTTGCCTGCAACATCCTCAAATCACGACATTGAGTATGGGAATGCATGCGCCAGAACATTTCCCACAAAATCTTTCGATTATAAGTGAAGCAAAAATTACCACCGATAAAGAACAAGAAGTTCGCTTAGAGATGGATGATCGGTTGAATGAAGTGGCAGACCTTTGTACCCTTTGCAACGATTGTCTTCCTTGCCCTGAAGAAATAAATATTCCAGAAGTACTGCGGTTTCGAAATTTGCTTGAAGCATATGATATGAAGGACTATGGAAATTTTCGTTATAATATGTTTGAAGGCGAGGGTCATTGGTTTCCAGGAAACTTTGCGTCCAAATGCACCGAGTGTGGTGACTGCCTTCCACGATGTCCTGAAAAACTGGAAATACCAAAGCTATTGTTCGACACTCACGAAAGGTTATTCAACCGGAAAGCCTGGTTGAAAAATAAGTTGTTCGACTTGGCGAGAACAGTTTTTAGAGTTTTAAGAAAGTTTGTTCAGGGTATCGGTTAAAAATATTTTCAGGTTTAAAAGATTATAAGTCGAGTGGCGGAATTACTCGAAAGATTCACGGTAGACTTTAAGGATATGAGCGGGTTCGGTATCCGCAAGTTCTTTCACAATTTTAATCATTTCCGGTAAGGCATTTTTAAATGCTTCAACCAGACGTGGTTCAAAGTCTTTACCACTAATATCTTCGATAATTTTCATGGACTCTTCTACAGAAAAAGCATCTTTGTAATATCTTTTACTTGTTAATGCATCGAAAATATCGGCAACAGCTACAACCCTTCCAACAAGAGGAATCTCTTCTCCCTTTAGGCCATGGTGGTAACCCGATCCATCCCATCGTTCTTGATGGGAAAGCGCAATTTCCTCTGCCATTTGCATGAGTTCAGAACGACTGCCTGAAAGAATTTTTGCGCCAATCTCGGGATGCATCTTCATGGTTTTCTATTCCTTGTCATCGAGCTTTCCCGGTTTGAGCAGAATACTATCGGGGATATCGAATTTCCCAACATCGTGCATGGGGCTGGCCTGAAGAATGAGCCGACATTCTTTTTCGTTTAATCCAGTTTCTTTAGCTAGATGGGCAGACAATCTGCTCATTCGAATGACATGCATACCCGTTTCATTATCGCGATATGGCAGCGCGGCCTAAACGTAAAATGGCTTTACGCCTTGTTTCTTCCAGCTCATAGGTTCTTCCTTTTACTTTGAGCTCAAGGAGACGGTTGTGGTCGCGAGTTTGATTGTGAAATAAACGTATTTCAAGCATGTTGGCGATCCGTTGTTTTATCTCAATGATATCAAAAGGTTTGCCTAAGAAGTCGCGTGCCCCTGCCTCAAGAGATTTTATCTCTAGTATTCCGATCCGGTTGTGCGGTTAAAACCAAGATGGGTGCGTAAGAATCTTGCTCCAATTCCTGGAGTTGTTCCATAACCTGAAATCCATCGAGATGAGGCATATTCAAATCTAGCAAAACTAGATCCGGGCGTATTTCTTTATACATATCTATAGCTTTACGTGAACCAGTAGTGCTAAGAAAATAGGTGTAGCCCTGTTCTTCGAGGATGTCTTCCAGTAATGCAACGTTTGCTGGTTCGTCATCTACGATCAAAGTTTTCGCTTTTAGGAAATTAATATTCATGATTCTCATTCTCTTTTTGAAACTTACTATTAATCATATTCTGCTAGTTATAAGATTTTAAAAACACATCTATTGTATTTTTTAATTTTGATATGTTTATAGGTTTGGTTATGTAATCTTTAAACCCTGCTTCCATAGCTCGGTCAATATCTTTTTGCATGGCATTGGCACTAGAGCGATAACCGGAATGTGTTGACTTCTTTGGCAGTTTTTTAAGTATTCTATGGCTTCAAACCCATCCATTTCTGGCATATTGATGTCCATTAGAATCAAGTTGGGTTGAGTGGTTTCCGCCAGTTCTACACCTTTTTCCCCATTTGGTGCGGACAGGAACTGAAGGTTTGAATACTCTGAAAAAATATCTTTAACCAGTTCAAGATTAGCGAAATTATCTTCAACGTAGAGCAGTCTAAAATTTTTCCTAGAATTAATTTTTTAAAGTTTTCGTTTGTACTTTTTGCAGTTTTTTTTGAAAACTATTTTGCTTTTGGAAGCGAGAGGAAGTCTTATATAGAAATGACTGCCTTCGTTGAATACACTTTGCACGTCAAGGGTTCCGTGCATTAAGGAGACAAGTTTTTTGGAAATAGTCAATCCAATTCCTACACCCTCGACTTCACTATTTTCCGACCCAAGCCTGTCAAAAGGTTCAAATAAGCGATCAAGCTTGTCCTCATGAATTCCGATTTCCCTCCGTAAATAATGGGTTTACTTATGTACTCGACAGGAAAACTGGAACCATCTTTTTTCCAGAAGACCTCTTCACTTTCACGGCGAACTTTTTCATCTTTAAAGGCAGCATAGATAGGACATTTTTCTTTGGGGTAGTGAGTGCCATCGCGGTAAGAATGGTGGGACATTATGTGTTGCCCTGTTCCTAAAAGTTCTTTTTCTGAGTACCCCAGAATTTTGCATGCTGTCGGATTGACGAAAGTTGTGTTGTGTTGCCTTCCATGTCCAATCCATAAATTCCTTCGCCCGCCGAATTGAGTATTAGATTGCGTTCACGGTTAGCAAGTTCCATGGCCAATTTGCTGGATTTGCAATCAGAAATATCGCGAAGAACACCTATAAATATTTTCTTGTCACCTTCATTGGATTTGGAAACGCTTAAATCCATGGGGAAAGGTGGAACCATTTTTATGTAATCCTTGAACTTCTCTCACCATGTTGATGATTTCCTTCTTTCCAGTTCTGAGATAACTTTCCAGATAGCCATCGTGTTCACTGAAATAGGGTTTCGGCATCAGCATTTTTATATTTTTGCCGACCACTTCATTGGGGCTAAAACCAAATACTTTTTCGACAGCGGGATTGACGGTTTGGACGATCCCTTTCTGATCAATCGCAAAAACAGGCCGGCGATCATCGAAATAACAAGCAACCCTAATAAGCTCAGGTACCAGAATAGTAAAGTGTTAAGAGGGGAGAACGCTTCATCAGTATCGATTTCTGTGGCAATACCCAGCATCTGATCTTCCATCCAGGTCTAGGCTCCGACGACTCGAATCCCGCGATAATCGTTATACCTCTTTATTGATACCCGTTTCTCCTTTTAGGGCATTTTCTGCCATGAAGGTTAATTGGCCAGCTTTCTGCGGACTCGGTAGGCAGAAGGGGTTTCTTTTTTAAGCCCCGTCCCGGATCGCGAATCTAAATATTAAAAATCGATTTTTACCAGTTGCTGGTCAAATCGGCTGTTGGAAACGAGTATACCGTCACTGTTAAAAGCATAAGTATCTCTGGTTTTTCCAAATCGATTAATAGTTAAGAACCTTATAAAACTCTTTATGAAGTCGCATGCGGAAAGCCAGAACCCCAAAAACATTGTCGTCTTGATCCTTTAATGCGGTGGGAACAAACTGGGTAGGCTTGTTGGCATGAAACTCTCCCCGTTCATTAGGGAGTTCTACTCCCCCCCATAAAGGGATTGGAGACGATGATATCCCCCTGCAAGGCTTGGTAAAAAAATACCGCACGTTCGATCAATACCCGTTTCCCGAGAGGTTCATCAAGTAGTTCCCCTACTTGTAATCCCATCCGATCGAATATTACGAATCCGATAAAATCGTATTTTTTAAAGGCTTTGCCAAAGTTGTTCGCGTAGCCATTTTAAGGAAGCAGATTGTTTGAGCTTTTCTACAGAGGCATCGTCTTTTGTGGTGAGCTCGATGAGGGAAAGAATATTTTTGCGGATTTCCGGTTGGTCAGCGAACACTTGGGTGGGCATCGAGCTTTTTATCTTCAAAAAAGTCGCAATGATGCGACATTGGCCACCAGTGTTAATTGCAACTGATCTACTAGATTGTCTTCTATTTCCTTTGTTACCGAATGCACACCAAACCCGCCAATGGCAATGAATAAGGCCATTATCCCAACTAATGTGGGTAAATATTTGTTATCCGATAAAAAGGATCCTCTTTCTTTATGCAATAAAGGAGTAGACATTGGTCTCCACCCACGATTAAGGTTTCCCCGAACTTATCGAACTGTCATATTTATATTTACATGCTATTTCAAAACAATATTCAAGGTATGCCTTTAAAGCATTGAAATACCTTATTTTATGTGATTATTTTTGTTCGTAATTTCACTTTTTAAATGATAATAAGTATTGAGAAATTTTGAAGATATTGCTTTTCCTTGAAATTCCGTCTTTTAAACGGTTCAAAACATGCTCAAACAAATTGTTTATTAATTGGCCTATCAATTTTTATACCGATACCTAATTTAAAACAGGTCTTTTACGCAATAAAAAGAGGCAATGACGTATTGATAAATTTTTATTTAAGGAAGGGGGATTGTGCAAGCTCTAAGATACTTGTGCAATATGAGGGCTAGTTATTAGGCAGAGGGTGATTTTTGGCATGATTCTTTCAATTCCCAGGCATTGCGGTAGGTGTCATCTTCCTTCAAAACTTTCTCAAGAAGCGGCAATGCTTTCATACACTTATTCAACTGAACAAAAATTTCTGCCATTATAAACTGCAAATGTATTTCTTCAGAGTCTATCAAGCTATAACGGCCTCCATACATTAGAACCTCTTTGGCTTCTCCCAGTCCGCGATAACTGTAAATAATGATCTGCAATATCGTCAGGTTCATCTGATCTTGTTGTAGCAACGGAAGGGAATATTCCAGAGATTTTAAGTATTCCTTTTTCAAGTTATAATACTCTGCAAGGGACCGCAGGAGAACAGGTTCTCCGGGATTCTTGTCTATCTCTTTTAATAAGCTCACCAACCCAATTTCTCGCATAACCGTTCCCATTTGTTGGGGATCATTTTTGGCGGTGGCTTTAAAGAATGTTAAGGCTTCTTCTTTTTTTCCCACTTCCAACAAGTTGTAGCCCATATAAAGGTTGGCAAAACTCAGATTCGGATTTTTTTCAAGAACCAGCTGCAAGATTTCAATGCTTTGTTCATAGTTACCGATCTGGTAAAAACTGTGGGCCAGGTTGAGCAGGTACTTTAGATTACCAGGCTCTTCTTCAATGAGCTGAGCCAGGCGTTGCATTTGTTTGCGATCTGCCTGAAGGTGGTAACGGAAAAGGTCGTCATCATCTACCAGCGTCATAGCTTTCAAGAGTTGGCCGCGATTGCCATACATAACTCCACGCTGATAAAGGTCCATCGCATCATAATAAGGTTCCAGCTTTTGCCGGTCAGATTCGGACAGGTTTGAAATTTGACTCACAACATCATCAAATCTTGCGCGGTTGAACACATACCTTTCTTGTCCCGGTACACCGATCACCTTGCCCAAATCGAGATAAAACTCGATGGCCGGATGGTTATCTGTAATAAGAGGGAAGCCTTCTCCAAGTTTTTCCACTTGCTCATTGAGTAGCCAGATGTTGCTCAAGAATGAAAAGATGTTTGGGATTTCAATATCCGCTAATGCTTTTTTGATTTCAGGTTCCTGCAAACGCTCATTCAGTTTATTGAAATCAATTTTAATGGGTTGATTGGAACCGATGACGAACATTTCATTAGCCACAGAAAGCCAACCCATCGTATAGGGAAAAACATACTGAAACGTCTTAAAGTGCATGGCCACTTCTTTTGGGCCCTGACTGTGCAGAGGAATCCATTGTGCAGCGATACCGCCGGGTTTCAATTTGCTTTTCTGCAACTCATAATACTCTCTTGTATACAGATTGACGGTGAATGCTGTGCGAGGCGGCGGCGGCTCGGATGTGATGACATCGTAAAGTTTATGAGTCGTTAACAAATGGTTGCGCCCATCCTGAATCACGTAATTCACTTTAGGGTTTGCCAGAACATTGTGGTTCTGATCGGCGAACATTTTTCCTGCGTTGATAACGCTGGAAGATAGTTCCAGACTGTCAACGGTTTTTACCCTAGGGTGTAGCCCTGCTGCTCCTGTGGTTTGACCCGTACCAAAGCAGACAACAAGAATGTCATCGGGTTTATCCACCAGCAGGATGGGGACATGAGCAAGCAACTTCATGTAGCGAGTGGCGATCATATTAGAAGCTGACATGGATATGCCGTTGGTGATCAATCGCTTCGCCGATGGATCGAGCAATCCGTAATCCTCTTTAAAAACGGCAACGGTATCGGACAAACCTTCTTCAAAGTACATCAGTTTATTAAGGTTTCGTTTGCCGGCACTATCGCGCATGAAGAAAGGATTTAACAAGTCACCAGGAATGGCTATATTGATAAAAAGAATCAGCGACGCGAATACGACAGTCATTCCTTTTCTGGTGGAGGGTGTCAGGTAGTCCCCGGTGCGGAACAAGAGAATCATGGTGAAAAAATTAATCGTTGCGATAAGGGTAAGGCTGGTCTGACTGCCGAAATTGGGCAGGAAAAGAAATCCTGAAAAAAGAGTACCAAAGATAGCTCCCACTGTATTTGCTGCATAAACTTGCCCGGTCGTTTGCCCAATATTTTCGTGTTTCTTCGATATCAATTGAATTAGCAACGGGAAGCACATACCCAGGAACAATGTGGGAACCAGCATGAGAGCCGCTGAATCTTTGAAATATATCCAGAAAGCTGCGGTAGGATTCCCCAGATTGTACGCATTCCAAGGCGGAGAGAGAATGGATTCCAGACCGTATATAGAACCGATCACATAAATCCCCACCCCTCCCTGCAAGGCGATGAGAGCGGTGCGTAAGTTCTTGATCTTTGGAAGTAGAGGAATAAGAAAAAGGCTTCCAAGGAATATTCCTAGCAAAAAAACAGCCAACATCATGCTAAACGAGTAAACCGTACTGGCAATGCTGAATACCAGTAGCCGCGTCCACAAAACCTCATAAGCGAGCGCGGTAAAACCACAAACGAAACTGATTCCCATCCAGAATTTTTGCTCTGCACTCCAGTCCACTTTTGGGAATTTAATTTTAGGAAGGTTGAGTTTTAAAGAGCCGCCGTTTTCCTTATAGATATTCAACGCGCCAATGCCGATTAAGAAGTTGCCGGCAGCAGCTGTTAATACGGTTTGCAGCACACCGAACGTTCCCATCAAAAAGAATCCTGTCAGCAGGCAACCGCAGGCTGCACCGAAGGTGTTGAGTGCATAAAGTATGCTTATTTGTGTTCCCATGCGCTTGTCATCGGTAACGCAATATTTGCTGATAAGGGGAAGAGTAGCACCCATAAATGTTGTTGGCACCAGCATCAAGGTGAAGGAAAAAAGAACCTTCAGCAGGTTTTGCAGCGGTGGGGATTCTGGAATAACACTGTGAAACAGGGAGTAAACATCCGCGAAATTAGCAAACAAAAGTGAAAGCAGACCACCGCTCACAAATATCGAAACTTCTATCCAACCGTAGACTTTAAGAGCGGAGGAGGATGAGGATAACCGGTCGACAGCATAACCAAAGAGATAACTGCCCAGCCCCAGGCCAGCCATAAAGGCGGCGAGCACCACAGAGACTGAAAAAACGGTGTGCCCGAAAACAAGGGTAAGCATTCGGGTCCATACGATTTCATAAATCAGGGCCGTAATACCAGATACAAAAAATAAAAAGTAGACTATGGGCGAACGTTGCATGTTTTATATGTTTTTTCAGGTTTAAACTTGAATGGGATATTACGTTCAAAAATCGAAAATCAGGCTGATTCTTTTCAATAATACCCCGCTATTGTGCTCACATCCCCGACAAACGTTCAAAATAATTGACATTGGCTCAGGCTTCAAGTAATTTTTATAAATACCGTGTTTTTATAACAATAAATGAAGGTTCTTTAAATGGGAACTCAAGAAATAAAGATAACAGATGCCGACCATCCTTACGCTAAAGAAAATGGCGTGGTGTGGGCCGAAGAGGCTTGGGAACGTGTGAAACATGCGCCAGAATTTGTTCGTCCCGGAATCCGCAAGCTCATGGTGCAACGTTGCATGAAACGCGGCTTTAAAATTGTCACGTCTGATTTTCTGACGGAAATCAGAAACGAGTCCATGATGCTGGTATCCAAACGAGTCAAGGGATTTGGATTTGAAGAATTAACCATGGATGCCTTTGATGTGGCCAAGGAAAAAATGCGGGAAAGTCCACGTAAGGTGGAAGTGATTGAAGAGATCGAAGATTTTCTCTCAATGCGCACAGAAAAAAAAGATGACATTGTAGAAAAGTTCAAAAGTTATATGGAAGAGACACCCACTTCAGGCGTTCCCTGGAGCAAAGAAGCCAAGGAGAAGATGGAAAAGGTACCTCCTTTTGTCCTCGGTATGGCCAAGCAAACCATTGAAGGACGGGCTAGGGAAAGGGGAGACAAAATGATCACTCCCGATATCATTGATGAGGTGTTCACCAATATTATGCCCTCCTCCGCCAAAGAAGCGATGGGCATGGAGGTGACCGAAGAAGACCTTAAACAGGACGAGCAGATCAATAAAGATAAAGACGCGCCAGTTGAAGTTTCTATGAAGTGGGAAGACGATGCGCTGGACAAGGTATCTCGCATTCCTATTCCTTTTATCCGCAATATGGCTGTGAAACGTATTGAGCAGGAAGTGACCAAGGCTGGCAAAGATATTGTAACGATGGAATTGTTTGAGCAATATCGATTTACTTTTTAACCGGGCGGCTCTGAAAAGATTAATTCCTTCCTCTTTTTTTCTGAGATTAGTTTTTGTATCTCACTCCAGAGTTCTTTTCTTCCTAAATGATTCTTACTTGAATAAGTCACCGTTGCCAGGGTCTGATCCCCCTTAAAGGCGGCTTTGATTATTTTGGTTTGCTTGCTACGTTCTGTCCCTGATAATTTATCCGATTTAGTAATGATCAGAATATAAGGCCTGCCCAGATCTTCGAGCCATTCTTTAAGCGTCAAGTCGAGTTCTGTAGGCTTGCGGCGGATATCAACGATGAACACGATTGCTATCAAAGGGTCTCGCGTAGTCAGATATTCTTCAATCATTGTTTTCCATTTTTTTTGCAGGGCGGGGGTGACTCGTGCAAATCCATAGCCGGGAAGGTCAGCAAACATCAGTGTGTCATTGATTCGGAAAAAATTGATCTCTCTTGTTTTGCCAGGTGTGGAACTGATGCGAACCAATTTTTTGCGATTTAAAAGAGAGCGGATCAGCGAAGACTTGCCGACATTCGATCGCCCGACAAATGCAAACTCTGGATGAGAATCTTTGGGATATTGTTTCGCCGAAACAGCACCGGTGACAAACTCCGTGGTTATTACTTTGGTTATTACTTTCATGTTTTATGTTTTATGTTTTATGTTTTATTTTTCAAACTTGTTTATAACCAGACCCGATAACAGCTTAGGATAAAAAAACGTTGTCTTCTGTGGCAAGCGGATTCCCATTCCTGCTAAACGCCGTACCTCATCTATTTGAGTGGGATTTATAAAAAAAGCCACATCATAATCTCCCGCATCGACCATTTCCATGGCCTTTTCTGAGTCTACCTTATAAGAAACATATTGTTGCCCTGCGGTGTCTCGTGTGTCAATACCCAAAACTTCCCGAAAAATTATAGCGTGTAACTGCATGACATCCAGCATCTGCAAATCCTTTGGCTCATTTTTATCCAGCAAAGGTAGAATATTTTTTGGATCATGTGCAATCAATGTATAAGTTTGATCTTTACCCATATAAGCGCAGAAGGTGATTCGGTCTTTCCCAAACTCCTGTAATCGAGATTTTATTTCAGGCCCACTCACTTCTGTGCTCCAAGGAATGACATCAAAGTATTCGCTAACCTGTTCTAAAAAAATTTCAAGATCAAACGGAGTCGGACTTTTCACAACACGGTGAATTGGAAAAATGGACATCGAATCGGAGTCCATGTTAGTCAGAAACATCATCACATGGGCACTGTCGGCCACGTCATCTTCATTGTCTTTGGCAAAAGCCAGTGCTGTTTCATATCGATGGTGGCCATCGGCAATATATACTTTTTTATCACAGATCAGGTCGCAGATCTTTTGATTGCTTTCAGTATTGCTTAAACGCCAGAGTTTATGCACTACTTTGCTGTCATCAATGATCGATAATGGTTTGGATTTTACACCCTCATGAAGAAAGGAGTCGATCTCTCCTTCTGGGTCGGAATACAAACCGAATATGGGACTGAAATTGGCATGGCAGGCGTTGAGCAGTTTAGTGCAGTCTGTTTTGGCCTTAGCAAGAGTGAATTCATGAGGGCAAATATTTCCTTCGCTAAAGTCTTCTATTTTGATACGCGCGAAAAATCCGACGCGGCAGAATCTTTCTCCTTCAAACTCATATTCCTGACTGTATAGATAAAGCCCGGGTTCATCATCTCTCTTCAAAACGCCTTGACTTATCCAGTTTTCAAAAACTTTCGCAGATCGAGTGTAACGATTGTCCGTGTCAGAATCTTGATCAGATTCTTTTCCCAGTATCAGTCGAACCACGTTATGCGGGTTTTTTTTGTACAACGCTTCCTGTCGATCTGGAGAAATTACATCGCAAGGAGGTGCAGTAACTTCATCGAGGGAGCCTACAATTTCAAGGTTGTATAGCAAGCCGTTGAAGGGATTGACTTCGATCATGTTTTGATCTCACAGGAAATTTGCAGAGTTTCTATTTCTGAAAAAATATTATAACAAATACAGTTTTACTCACTAGGACTTGCCACGTCTTTTAGATAAAAACTTCTGTCGAATATCTCATTCGTTTTGCATAGAAGTAGTTTGTTTGCCTATAGAGCTTCGCATTGACACAACTCACGAATATAGCGCACGAGTTCATGGATCGTCGAATCACTCATGGTATTCCCCCACGCTGGCATGCAAGGTGCCCGACCGACAGATAGACCGCCAAACTTGATTGCTTCAAAGAATTGTTTATCGGTTCGGGTTTCCAGATATTTGGCTTTGGTGTGGTTCCGAGGTGGTACGGTCAAGAACTTGGCATTGATGCCATCCCCTTTACCCTGAATGCCGTGACATTGCGCACAATACCATTGATAGGTTTCTCGTGTTTTTTCGCTCACCACAACAGGTTCTGGAGTGGCCTCCTCCAAATAGGCGGGTGATTTCAGTGGAGGCCTGGTCTCTTCTGCGGACTTTTCGCTGCAGCCTGTTATGCCTACGACAATCAGAAAAACACAATAGCTTAAAATAAATGTTGGGGAACTTTTTTTCATACGTCAGCGCTTATTTTCATTTTTCAACGTGGCAATGAATTGTGTAAGCCGTAAACGTGCCTCGTCCTCCATCTTGTAAATAGGCATACGACTTTTACTTGAAAATGTTCTGGGGCTCTTAAGCCAGCTTGCTACCCAGCTCGCCTGCAACCGATTTCCCGCATTTACGAGAGAGGGGCCAGAAATTCCACCCCGAACTTTTCCAGCAAGATTCAAACTTTGGTGACAAGAAATACAACTGAACGTACGCTCGAATTCGTATTTTATTTTTGCTTTTTGTCCTTTTGTTAAAGGCTCAAGGAGATCGACCTCTTCTGGTAGTTCAAGAAGCATTAATGCCATCAACTCTTTAGTGACTTGTCCCGCATCTTTTTTAGAGAGCGCAGGATGCTTCTGACTGTTTGCTTGTATTCCTTTTAGGAAACCGGGGTCTCCAGTGCCCCCTGCAATTCTGATGGTCATAGGATTTTGAAGGTATTGTTTCAGCCAAGAGGCTTGAAATTTATTGCCTGCATAGAACAAATCAGGTCCACTTTTTTCATTTTCATCCTTCGACAAGCGATGACATTCGGAACATTTTTTTTCTTGAATTAAAGAGGCGTGGGAAAGCATTGGGTTACAAAGAAGCCATCCACCCATGAGAAGGTAAAGAAAATTTTTCATAGTGGGGTAGCGTCACCAGGTATCGGCAGAGGTTCGCTAACCGGGGGCTCGTCTTTTTTCTGAAAAATATCGTATAGAAATTCAATGATTCCGTCTTCTTCGTTACCCGGTTTCATTGTTTCGCTACTATCCTCAAATTCTTGCGGCTGTTCATGTGGAAATTTTTCGGGCAGTTTTTGAGCTTCTTTCGGTTTTTCAATTTCAACAAACTGGTTTTTCTCAACATTGTAGAAAAGGTCTTCGCGAGGCTGCGATTGCCCCATATTGTTTTCACGAAGCCGATGCTGAACATCATAAGGGAATTCTTTGCGATTCAATAGTCTGGAAAAATTCAACTCTCGTAAATTTAGAGAACGAAATGCCCGGTAGCGGTTTGAGGTTTCCTGCAAGGCAGTGATCTCTTCGCTATTGAGAAAACGCGATTTGTCTCCCGGAAAGAGAGTCTGTATTGCCATACCGTTCGGGGCTACCCCTTGTTTGAGTTGGAAATCCGGATTTACCTGATTGTTTTGTTTTAATTCTGAGAAAAATTGTCCGGCATCCTGAATGGATTTTTTCAAGGGATCTCCAAGCCCCACGGATAAAGAGTTTTGATGGCAACTTTCACAGGAACGAACTGTTTTTCGAATCGTATGGGGTGAATAAGCCGTCCAGATCAGGCCAGGGGAATCGTCCAGCGTTAAGGGAGGCTCCGCGCGTTTCGAAGGGAGGCCTGATGGTCCTGCTCGGTTGGTGATAAAATATTGATAACGAGGTTTCAGGATCGCATATTTTCCACGCGAATTTTTACCCATCACCATATCGGACCATCCGGCATCAGAGAATATGGTCCACCAGTATTCATCTAATATGTTGGCTTCAATTTTTTGCGGAAGTGATTTGGCAGTCGGCCAATCCAGCACCCCTGTTTTTTCAATTGAAGGGTTTGACAGTAAATATTGCAGAGAAGGATCTGAAAGGTTCCAGCTTTTCCATTTTTCAGGATTAAAATTTTCTTCCCGTATAACGTGCATGCCCCATTCTATCGCCGCCCAACGTGCATGACAGGTGGCGCATTCCATTTCTTGCATATGTTTTGGAATCTGGTGCGCTATGGAAGGCTTGAGATTTTTGAGTAAAGGGATATTGTGCTTCTTTCCTGAGACCTTTGAGATTAAAACCCATTTCTTCTTAATCCGTTTGACATGCAACATAGGGGAACCGCTTGAATTAACTAAAACAGTATCACCCGCGCGAATTTTTTTCTTAAGATTAGGGTTAAGGTTGGCAGTCGCGATCATTTTTTTTGTGTTCGGGTCCGACTCGATTAAAAGAAATTCTTCAGGAAGTTTTTTCTGGGTACCATGGCAATCAACACAACGGATCTGCACTCCGGAATGAAGCTGGTCTGGTTCTACCTCGGGTTTCATTTCAGCGCCAATATGGCAGTCGATGCAATGCATGCCTTTTTCACGATGGATATCGGGAACCAGAAACTCGTGCTCTTTACCATATAGAACGGGTTTCTCTGCGTTGATTCGTTCCGGTGTTTCCTTGGGGCGTGAGGGTTTTGCAAACAGCCCTTCGAACTCTTGCCCCACGCCGTTATTGTTGTGACAATGCTCGCACTGCAAACTGGGAACAGCAACGGTGAATTTATGTAGCAACGGATAACCGCGTGGATTGTTCAAAGAATTTTCGGAAAATTTTCTGGCAAACCGATTTTCTTTGCCACTCTTATTTTGTAGTTTTTGTATCGCCCGGTCATGTGACAATGAGATGCCATCGTTCGAGTAAATCATATGGCAGGAAGAACATCCCGATGCGCGGTAATCTCCGGGGCGATGAGGACTTTCCGAGCCAATATGGCAGCGCAGGCATTTAGCCCTGAGAAACCCGTCTACAGGATGACCCGCTGCAGCACTGGGCAGAGCCTGTTCGTCATCATCCGGCTGCAATGAAAATGGAAGTTCATCCTCAAGTTGCACGCCCCAACCGAAGCGGGTGATATTGACCATTCTTTTAGCCGTCGACATGAGCGATCGCTCCACTTTGCGGACATGGTCTCCATGACATTTCCCACAAAATCGGGGAGCATTTTTTTCCGAGGATGGATTGGCAACAAGCCCTTTATGGGCATTCGGCAATGCACTGGATCTCCTGTTACCACCATGGCAGCGAACGCAGGAAAGCCGGTGGTTGTTGCTGATTCTCTCAATCCCCTGATGGCAGGTATAGCAACCGCCGCGTCTTTCAAGGTATTCTATTTTCCCATACACATCTTCGAGTGAAAAATTAGATTCTTTATAGAACTTTTCAATGAACTTGTTGGTGTCTCCATACGATTGAAATTGCACCCCATCCAATGTTGTGCCAGGTTGCAGGACTTTTTCTGAGTTTCCTTGGAGTCCTCTGACTCGATAAAAAGGGTCCTCGAAATCGGAAGCATCGATTTGAGTCTTGGGCGACGAGGCAGGCATCTCAACCATATCTTTGGTGTGCAATGTTTTTCTAGTCCTGGGAGTGATTTCTGTTTCTTGGATATCTTTGGGTTTGGATACCGGTTTTAGAAAGAAATCCAGTATCCCGGACGAATCTTTTTCAGGCGGGGCGGTAATCGATTCGTCATTTTGCTTTCCCTCAAAAAAATCAGAGAAATCGTTTGTATCCTGGCCCGAGGAATAGGTAAGGAAGCTGGCAAGGCAGAGCCCTACTATAAAGACCAGCGATAGGAAAATTCGAAACAATTTATTCACGGTTGTGTTTGCTCTAGGTTCAATATTTTTTCGCGCAATTTACGGTGTTTCATTGTGCTTTCGAAGGCATAGCTTTTTCTAATATTCTGATATATAGAGTCGTCATATTGATCGTGGCATGGAATGCAATTTCCCACTTTCAAAATTCTTATAATTTCTTTTTGGTTAAACGGCCTGGCCTTGAGTTGATGGCTTCCTGCAAGAATTTCTCCCCGCATTGAGACTTTTGCCTCGGGATCAAATTTTGATGCCTTGACCCGTTCATCGGAACGGTTAAGCGGAATCAAGAAATCATTTTTCCCGGTATTATTTGCGCCAATTTTTAAGTCACCATCTCCTAATCCTAAAGTTTTGGGAGACAAATGGCAACTTTCGCAGGAACGAACTTTTGTGCCCGTGGAATGAGGGTTCAACGAATAAGCAAGATTTGACCCCGATGTGTTGTGAGGATTGGTGAAAGGCCATTCCTGATATTCCCCATGATGTTGTCCTGCAGGCCCCAATGCTGGGACCGGGTTCCCCTTTTCATCTAGCAGCGAAAAATGCCTTTCGGGTTGCGCAAGCATCGGCGTAACTTTTCCACGAGGCCCTATCATAAGTGCCGGTTGCTGAATTTGAATTGGTGGCACAATTTTCAAATCTAACTTGTTCTCTCCTAATTTCATGGAGACATGACAACCTTGACATCGAACCACCCATTGGGAATGACAAGCGGTGCACTCCAATCGAGATCGATGTTGTGGGATAAAATGCGCATCTGTATCTCGAACAAGAGGAATATCATAAACCCGACCGCTGCGCTTACCGAGGGTAACCATTTTCCCATTTTGAACTTTTACATTTGCCATTCGTCTTCTTCGTTCGGAAACAGCCATCGAGTCTCCGACAGAATTGGGTTCACCCTCGTAGTATTTGCTGAGTCGAATGACCGCGTCTTTGGGATCGGTAACTTGAGATACCAGAGGATAGCTATTCTCATTACCATGACAGGTTTCGCAACGGATTTCCACAGCTTGATGTTGTTTAGAATACAGGTTGCCATCTCCCATAATATCGCGTTGCGTGTGGCAGTCTATGCAATCCATTCCACGAGCGGTATGAACATCGACCTGAACATTTCCCTGGCCTGCAAATAGAGGCGTTTCTTTTATGGGTTGTTCCTCTTCGCTTCCTATGACGGCTTTTTCAGGGCTCTCATCAAGATTTTTTAGGAGCGGCTTGTTTTCATCATCCAGCACTTTTTCTTCTGTAAGTATTTCAACTCTTTCTAGCCCCTCTTCGATAAACACCTCTTTTTGAAGTCGCAGATCGATATTTAGCTCGTCATTTGTTTCTTCATTATTGAATTTGGATGCATCATCTTCTTTGACCGGAGAAGGGTCATTGCCCAAAGGCTGTAAAGAAAACCCTCTATGGCATTGCACGCACACAGTGCGTTTTGGCAGAGCTTGAAGCTTATGGAATTTTGCATGACCGGTTTGCGTTTTGGAGATAGTCGGATCATCGCCTTCATAGAGCCCTGTGTTCGAATAAGTAAAATGACAAGCCGCGCAACCTTGAGACCGATATTGTCCCGGCGGTGGTGGGGAATCTAAATGGCATTGAAAGCATTGTTGGCGTAAAAGGCGGTCGCCGGGATGTTTTGAAATCGCGTGGATGGGTTTTTTATCCGATTTTGGGATATCCAAAGAAGAAAAGTAGGGCAGTTTATCCAGCTTTTCTAAAGCACCCCATTCATGTGGTGTATTGCCGTCTTTGTCTGCAATATCTTCTGTTGCATAACGTGCGGTTTTTTTATTTTGCCCGGCCCATTGATAGCGCAAACCTGAAATCACCCCGGCCATGGTATTCATTATGGATTTTTTTAACCGTTGAATATGATTACGATCTTCCTGTGTATGACCAGAGTGGCAATAAAGTTGCCCGCAGGATTGCTCAACAACACTGAGGCTCGATGGATTGCGCTTCCCTGTCCCAGCTTTGGGGTCATATATCAATGTGGCGTGGGCCTGGTCTTTGTCGACGGATTCGGGTTCGCCGCCATGGCAGACAGTGCAACCAAATTCCTGTGGATGTGATGAGCTGACGGCAGATATGCCATCGTGGCAGGTGATGCAACGTTCCACTGAACGGTTTCTGTAACTAGAGACTTTCACCCAAGGGTAATCGGGCAAAGTCGAGGTGACCTGGACTTCTTTAATGTGAGGTTCCTGGGTCCTCCAGAAATGCGCCGTTTCATGATCGCTGGTATCGTCCGCTTTTGTTTGGAAAAGTTTTTGCTGCCAGAAAGTCCAATCTTTTTCCTGAGCATAGGCAGAGCAGACCCCCATCAGGGTAATCAGAAAAATTGCCAGTCCCTTTTTAAAAGTGAACACAATATTTTTGGAAGTGAGAGCGAAGTTAAAAAAACAACCGGATCGTCTAAGCAAATCAGGAGGGCAAATCGTACACCACGGAAACGCTGTCCAAATAACTTACCAATTCATTAAGATGAATTTGGATATCGTCCGGGGCCTTTTCTTTTGCCGCTTTTTCGATAGCGGCGCCAATCACACTGATGGGCATGAATCCGTACCCGCCCAGCCGAACCTTTCATGGAATGGTCGAGGGTACGTATTTTTAATAAATCAGCACCTTTAAGTGCGGCACCGATGGCTTTTATGTCTTTGCGACGATTTTGCAAGTAGCCCGGAATCAGTTCGCGTAAATCAGGATCGACATGTGCAATAATTTTTTTCACTGGAATTTTCCATTTTACCGGATCACGCCTTCCAAGGTGACGCCAGACTTAAGAAGAAAAGGCTTGTAACAACACAGATGTTATTCCTAAAGCTTTCCTCAATACCTCGCCTACCCTGTAAGGGGAGGGGTCAGTAAATAGGATTGTGAAAATAGTACAAGGCATCGTCCCCCGGATTGATACTGTAATCGGGTAAGCTGGAACAATGCTCAAGAGTTATTTTCCAATTTGAACCTTCTTTGATAAAATTATAACTACAGACACTGTGTTGTCGCTCATCTGTGTCATTCGATTTCGAAGTGATGCTGCTGATTTCATCAGCCAGCACATATCCGACCTTACTTCCCATATGTCCTGAGAGAATCTGGCGCTGAACCCGGCAATTAATATCTCGAAAATCTGACATCATATGACGATAATCTTTAATCCTATTTGCCAATAGCGCGCGTTTATCATCTTCCATAATGACCAGATTTTGACCATAAACACCCTGAAGTTTTTCGGGTTGGGTACAAGCGAGGCTATCTGTTTTTTTCAATATATCAGCAAACATATCCGTGTCGGCCGCGAAAGTATTATTGCTTATTACCAGAGATGAAATGAAAATCAGCCCGGTGAGAATGAAACGATTCATTGTGAAATTTCTCCAGATAAAAAATTAAAATTTTCTGTTTAAAATGATGTGCCTGATTTGTTGTTAAGCATCATGAAAACGCTATCAATCTAAGGGAAATGCTGCAAAATAATTTCTACTGTTTCCCCATCTTGAGCCCAACCGAAATTGCCGGTTCCCGCAAACGTCGACATAATACCTTTTGTGTCCACTTTCCGGATACGGTTGTTGCCCATGTCGGTAATATATAAATTGCCCTTCGAATCGAATGCTATGGCGACAGGACTTTTAAGCATGGCTTTGGTCGCGGGACCACCATCACCAAAATAACCTTGATAGCCTGTTCCAGCTACCGTAACTATTTTTCCGTCTTTGGTGATTTTTCGGACAGAGTTTGAGTTCATTCCCACTATATGAACTTCCCCATTTGGGCTAACTGCCAGTTGGTCTATATTGCGAATACCTGCCTTCAATGCAGGTCCCCCATCGCCAGTTGCTTCGTGTTTACCGTTACCCGCGATGGTAGAGATGATACCCTTTGTATCAATTTTTCTTACCATATTATTGGCGCTATCCCCGATATATAAATTTCCTTCTTTGTCGGTGGTTAATGCACTAGGGTCTCGAAATGCCGCTTCATTTGCCGGCCCTCCATCTCCGTAATGAGCCGACTCACCGGTTCCCGCGATCGTGGAGATGTTTCCTTTTGAATTCACTTTTCGAATCTGGTGATTGAGCCGGTCAGAGATAAACATGTTGTCTTTTTGGTCGAAAGCGATATCAGAAAAGGTAGTGATAATGGCTAGTTCCCCGGTTTGCACCTTGCCTTTATACTTACTGTTTGCTATAGATTTGAGATATTTTGGAGCAACCGTATCAAGCAATTTTCTCATGATTCCCTTTTCATCAATCTTTCGAATCAGGCTCACGAATCCGCTTGGGCTGAGAATAAACATTTCGTCTTTGCTGTTCAGTTTCAGCGAGGTGGCTCCATAAATGGAAGCTTTCATAGCGGGCATATCGTCACCGATATTTCCGCGGATGCCGTTGCCGGCAATGGTGTGGATAATGCCATCTGGGGAAATCTTGCGAATTCGATAATTTCCTTTATCAGAAATCAACACATTGCCTTTTTTATCTACTGCGATGCCATGCGGAAAGCTCAATGAGGCTCCTGTTGCAGGGCCGCCATCTCCGGCAAACATTTTTTTACCATTTCCTGCGATGGTTTTTACGCTACCCCGCTTCAAGTCAATGCTGCGAATGCGATAATGCGATCGGTCGACCACAAGTAACTTACCATCTGGGTTCAATGCGACTCCGAAAGGTAAATGGAGGTTTGTATCCCTAGCAACTTCCGAATCTCCGTTGTAATCCTGTTGCCCGGTTCCTACAACAGTCGAGATCATCCCCTGTGAGTCCACTGCACGGATACGGTTATTTTCCCGGTCAGCAATATAAAGGGTGCCTTGATCATCGACTACGACACCTGTCGGCCCGGCAATACTGGCTCTATAGGCAGGTCCGTTATCACCCATCATAAAGTACCCACCATCACCTGCCACGGTGGTAATGATTCCTTGCGTATTGACCTTGCGGACCCTATTATTTCGGCGGTCGGCAATATAAAGGTTGCCCTTTCTATCCAGCGCTATCCCAAAAGGCCTGTCTATCGAGGCTTTCAGGGCGGGGCCGTTATCTCCGCTAAAACCATCATTTCCGCTTCCCGCATAGGTGCGGATTTTGCCCTTGGAATCAATCACGCGAATTCGGTTATTGGACCGATCTGAAATGAATATATTACCCTTACCATCAAGAGCTACTCCGGAAGGGAGGTTTAATTGTGCCTGCGTGGCTAGGCCGCCATCGCCACTGAAACCAGCAGTTCTGGTTCCGGCGATCGTGGTGATAGTGCCGCTTGTGTCAACTTTACGGATGCGATTATTGTTTCGGTCAGCGATATATAAATTTCCGCTTTTGTCGAATGCCAGTCCGGCAGGCACATTCAATCTGGCCTCGGTAGCCTTACCACCATCGCCGCTGAAACCGGAAGAACCGGTGCCAACGTAGATGGTCATATTTCCTTTAAGGTCAATGCGACTGATTATATTGTTATCGCGCATGGCTATATAAACGTTGCCTTTTTTATCTACGGCAATACCATCTACGAGTGAAATCTCTGTTTTAGTCGCTGGAAGTGATTTGGCCAAAGCCTCGGTTCCAGGAAAAGCGTATCCTAGAAAAAGGGCCAGACCCGTCAACAAGTAAAAATATTTTTTGAGCATGTTAATTACCTTTTTTTTGAGCTAAAGATACCGACAAACTTTCCTTCAATTTTACGGAATTAATCAAATAAAATTTGCGAAGAATTTTCGAGTTTGTCCAGAAAGAAAAAGCTTTATAAGTCGTTTAAACATAAGATTATACGTTGCCGAAATTTGATGTCAAATGAATTTCAGGCCCCGCTTAAATAGAACTCAGGCTCACCGGGAGCTAAGATATCACCGTAAAGTCTTTTCTATATTTTGCTAATATTTCTTCCTAAATGCAGTGGTTGGATTTTTTATTAAATTTCCTCAAAACAAGGTAAACTATTTTTAATCAATTGCAAATAAGAGTAAGTCTTGGGAAGTAGGCGGTAGAAAAGCCTACTATTTCTGCACTTGTCTAATTCTGTTGGGAAGGAAACATCAACTATGCGTATTGCGACTTTTCTGATCTTAATTTCGATTCAAGCAGTCGGAAGTTTCACCCAAACGGTCTGGAGCGAGGACTTGCAGATATCGTTTGAGAATGAAGTGGCGGGAATAACTTCTGGGATGACTTTACTTCCGCATACAACAGGAAACCTGGATCAGCCGGAAACGGAAACCGGGAAGTCATGGAATTCAAATTCCGCTCATGTCAGCGATATAGCTCTTGCAGAATCTCGACGAAATTTACGCGCAGACCCCTATGCGAGTGCGGGGTTTATATCGAACAATATGGTTCCGGTAGGCAAGGTGTCAAAGGTTTTCAACGATAAACTAGCGACAACTGGACCGGAGAAACTTTTCATCGATATCGGAAGACAACAGGGCTTGGAATTAGGCGACAAGTTCACCGTGTATTCTCAAGAACAAATTATTTATCACCCGGTTTATGGCTTAGATAAAAAAGAA
>DUZG01000022.1 GCA_013349585.1 Nitrospinota bacterium
GGAGGTTGAAGTCGTACAAAAGAAAATCGATTTTAGCGGATACCCAGAAATGGGAAATCAGACGGGAGGACGCTTTATGTTTTTCAATAAAGGGTTTCTGGAACCGGAAATATATTCCAAAGGAAGAGGCGTAACGGGCGTAGGTAAAATAAGAGGTACCCAGATAGGCAAAGTAGGAGAGCGACCTTTTGAGTTCCCTGTTATTGAAGTTGAAAAACTGGAGCTACTAGATGATGTGGAGAGGAACCCTTATTTCTATCCGCCCTATTGGGATCCCAGGTATCGCCCGCATTCCTATGCTCCCTATTGGCCTTATTACCAATGACCCTTGGTTTATGATGGTTCTCTTTCGCGCTTTAATCCCACTGCTTCTATTTTCTTTATTACTTGCTTCCCCTGTTGTCGGGTAGACTAAGTTAGAAATCATCCCATTAAAAAGTAGATTGGTTGAAGAAGTGATCCCAATAATTCGGTCTATTTTTGGAAAGCGTTTCACCGTAACCGGTATGCAGGGGCAGCTCATAATCCGGGCCCACCCTTAAGCGTTGGAATAGGTGAAACATATCCTGAGACAAATAGATATTGCCTTGAAAAATTTGAGAATCACTGTGAAACAAGGAATTCGGCTCAGATTGAAGGAAGAAGAGCGATCTGTTACTGCAGAGATACCTGTCGAGGGGATATGGCCGGGTGATTATTGGATGTCCTAACTCCGATAATCTTATTGTTTGACGTGGAATGGGTGATGGAAAGCTCGAGGCTCGATTATTGGATGCAAAGAGGCGACTTGATGAAATGGACATGCAAACGATAATGACTATTGAAAGTAGGCCAGCATCGACTCATATAATGCAGTCAATCCCTATCAGAAAAGTCAGGAATCTACGGTCAGGAAACCAAATCACAGAGGTTGAGTCGATTCGTTTTAAAGATGTGCGTACCGGGTTGATGGTGTTGCCGAGACTAAACGACGATCAGATAATTCTGGAAGTGTCTCCACAAATTACGTGATTAAACGGAAATTATATTAAAAACTTTGGTCTCAATACCGTGGTCAGAGGCGGAATTGTAGAGTGGATAGAACTGGGGGGCGTGACTCAGAATCGAAAGGGGTCGGAGGCGGGAGCAGGAAACCGCACAGCAACCCATAATGTCGAGTCACGAAAAGTATTTTTAAAAGTAGACTACCTCTAATTTCAGGAGGCTTTTATTTTCTGATTTACATCAGAAAATAAAAAATTGCGGCGGGAATGGATGCGCCGGCAAAGGATGCAGCAATACTTTTTAAAACGAATGATTCTTGGTTAGATGATTCTTTTGAATCGATCAATTCTTCAGCAGCGGGATAAGCAACGTTTACCTTTTCCATGGTAGTTGATCCTCCAGTTAAATATATTTAACAAATAACTTCCTTGTATTATTACCTCTTAACGGCAAGTTTTGTGCCAAACTTAATTTGCAGGCGAAATGATTTCTAAACTATTATAAAATAAGAATTAATACTGATTTTTTCGTCCACTTTTGGAGCCGGCTTTATCTACTCGGACCGTCGGAATTATTGCGTTCCTTGTCAAAATTATGTGTTTTTGTAATCAGCCAACCCATTTACTGCAATCGATAATTTGATAAATGGCCGTGGAATTAGCATGTTTCTGAGCTTTTCGAGATCATCGTCTTGCGGGTTTATTAATAATATTTCGAAGCATATTTTAGAGGATGTGGGATGACCTTCTTTGCCATCCAGACCTTTAGGCGATAAAGGGATTGAAATAGAAAAACAACTTCCCTTACCCATCGCGCTTTCTATATTCAGACTGCCGCTCATCGGATCGATCAGGTGCGGCGTATATTAAGTCCAATTCCCGTTCCTTCGATATTGGTTTTTTCCGCACTCAGTCTGTTGAATTTTTCAAACAGGGTTTCCATTTTATCTTGCGGGATGCCAGGCCCCGTATCGCGAACATTTATCTTTCGAGCGAGTTCGCAACGGCGGTTAAGACCGTCTCTGTGATATTTTCATCCTTAATAACATAATCGTTGGTCCCAGTTTTAATGCATTCAAGGCGACGAAAATTTCTTGGTTCCCCGTAAGGGTTACAACAAAAATATTATTTTTAGATTTTCTAAGAGACTCTAAAAGATACAATCCACCCATTTCGGGCATTTCTAGATCGGATAAAAGCAGGTCGAAATAATCATCGAGGGCTGTAAATGCTTGTTTGCCATTCTCCGCGGTTTCTACTTCGTAGTGGCTTTCGGAATGAAAACTGGACAATATAATGAGGATGAGAGCATCGTTATCGACAACGAGAACTTTTTTCTTGCCTGTTGACAAAAGGGGGGGGTGTGGGGTTAACTTTTTTGGAGCTGTCATGTTTATTCATTCAATAGGCTTATTAATTCCTTTTTCTTTTGTAAATATGGGTAGCTGTTCCATAAAACACATCTGCCGCTTCCATCAATGTTTCGGATAAGGTGGGATGCGGATGAATCGATAAGGCAAGGTCTTTGGCTTTCATCCCCATTTCGATAGCTAAAACCCCCTCGGCAATCAACTCGCCAGCTCCCGCACCGGTCAAACCGACACCGACAATTTTTTCAGATTCAGGATCAATTATCAACTTGGTTATTCCCTCACCGCGTCCTATCGTCTGCGCTCTTCCAGATGCGCCCCAGGGGAATTTAGCTATAGAAATTTTAATGCCCTGCGCTTGAGCTTCTGTTTCCGTCAACCCGGCCCAAGCAATTTCAGGATCGGTGAACACCACCGCAGGGATGACTCGATTATTGAAGTCAGAATTCTCTCCATCTAAAACTTCCACTGCGATCTTAGCTTCGTGGGCTGCTTTATGGGCCAACATGGCACCGCCGATCACATCACCAATAGCAGATATCTTGGAGTCACCTGTTTTCTGTTTTGAGTCAGTAATCACAAAACCTTTTTCGTTCAGTTTGACTTTGGTGTTTTCGAGTCCAAGTCCATCGGTATTGGGTGTGCGGCCTATCGACACAAGTACCCGGTCAAAAACCTTTTGTTCCGTCCCGGATTCATTTTCAAATGTTACATGAGTTTTTGATTCGACCTGCTTGATCTCACCAACTTTGGTACTTAAAAGAATCGCTTCAAATTGGTTTTTGGTTTTATGTTGCAAAGGCCTTACAAGGTCGCGATCCACCCCGGTCAAAAGTCCGGCCATCATTTCTACGACAGTGACCTGACTGCCGAGCGCAGCATAAACACTGCCCATTTCTAATCCAATATAGCCACCGCCTACGACCAGCAGTTTTTCAGGTATGCTTTCCAAATCGAGTGCGCCAGTGGAATCGATGAGGTGCGAATCGTTTCCAAAAGGTTGAATAGGGCGCGACCCTGTAGCGAGAATGCAATGATCGAAGGAATAAGGTTTTCCATCCACTTCGATGGTTTGGGAATCTTTAAATATCCCTTTTCCAGAAATAAATTCCACTTTTCTTTGTTTGCAAAGCTGGACGAGACCGGTAGCCATTTTATCGATGACCTGGTTCTTCCAGTTTCGAACACCATCAAGGTCAATTTTGGGCTTGCCAAAATCAACGCCCCAGGATTTTGCCTCTTTAGTTTCATTTATGAGATGGGCAATATGCAGTAACGCCTTTGAGGGAATACAACCACGATGCAGGCACACGCCGCCTGGTTTTTTGCCTGCATCAATCAAGGTGACATCGACCCCCCTGTCAGCAGCAAGAAACGCCGCCGCGTAACCTCCCGGCCCACCCCCTAATACGACTATTTTTTTCGCGCTCATATCTCAATTCCAAAAAAAAGGATTTGTAGTTTGTAGGGGGATGACTGATTTTTCAGTGGTAGGGGGGGGGGAGAAGATTTGAAATTCCGGCCCCTACCCCCCAGAAGCGAGTGCGCTAAGAGGCTGCGCTATGTCTTGACTCTGACTTAAGATTTTTTGTAGAAGAAGTTTTTGAGGTATTTCCAGATGATGATCGAGCCGATGCTATTGAGCTTCGATTTGAGCCAGGTGCTTCCCCCTAAACATTTTTGGCAATGCGGATGAATTACTTTGTGGTTCTTGAATCCTTCCACCGCGTCGATAACCGGTTGTGTGTTTAAAATTTCGGTGATGGAGTTTTGGAACACATTCCCAGCCACGGTTTTTCCATCGAAATCGACACAACAATAAATTAAATCGCCACTGCAAAGAATAGCGAAGTGGTCGCTCAAGGCACTGCAATATCCGGTTTTTGCTGGAACAACATTACCGCCTTCGGCAAAAGCGTTGCCCCAGGTGTTGAGGATGTAAGTCTCGAAAAAAATGTTAGGCGCTACTTCTACCACGTTCCATTTGAAGGTAGAGAGTTTGTCGATTTTCTTTTCGACTTTTGCTTTTTCTTCATCGCTCATGGGGGGGCAGACTTTGTGGACTTCTTTTGCCCAGTAGCTAAATGTTTTTCTAAGTTCTTTTGCATTATTGATTACACTCATGGTGCCAACGTTCCAGTCATCACCAGGAACTTCACTCTTAATAGATGTGTTGAGGAAATGAACTTTAATTTTGGGTGGTTTTGCCTGTTTTAGACAGGTGCCAATAAACTCAAGAATCCGGTTATGGTATTCTTCAAATTTCATGCGCCGCGATTTTCGAGTTTTAAATGACTCTTCATCCGGTGTCTGCAAGGAGATGTTCACCTGAGATGCTGTAACCTTTTCAAGCTTGATGCCCATTTCCTCATCAAGGTAAGTGCCGTTTGTGGTGATGCCGGTCTTCACTCCGCGCTCGGCAGCATGTTCGAGGATTTCAAAAAATCTCGGGTGCATGAATGGCTCGCCCATGACATGGAACGTAATCTTTTCTGCCATTTTGTATTCGGCGATTTCGTCTATGATGCCGCAGACCCTTTCAAAGTCCATATATTCGTAATGACGGGTCATCTCCTGCTTGGGGCAGAAGGTGCAGTCAAAGTTGCAGACGTTGGTCAATTCGATATGAATTCGCTGTAATGGGAATTGGACTAACTCGCCAAATCGGCCTGGAAATTTTTGTGTGGCTGGTTGAACTTCAGTAAGCATATTTATTCATTATTTTGTGTTTTGGAATAATTGTAGCGATCGATACTTTCGCTCCAAAATGTGTTGTTGGTTACGTTGCGCGAAACCTTTTTAGAGCCGCACTCAGGACAAGAAACCTTTTTCTTATCCACTTCAGACATTTTCATTTCTATGATGAAATCCTTTTTACATTTTTCGCAAGTATGATCGTAGTTTGGCATCGAAAAACCTCTTTGATTGTGCTTAAACACGCTTGAAAATAAGCACCTAAGGATACAATAGTTTCTATTTTAACGCAATAAACCCAGCGAAATTGTTCCACTTAAAAAACAGGTCTACGGTTGAGAATCCAGCAGATTTGATCAATTCGCTATTTTGTTCAACTGTCCAGGGGATGAGCACATTCTCCAAAGCTTCTCTTTTCTGCGAAATTTCGAGTTTGGAGTAGCCATTTTCTTCTTTGAACTGGTGATGGAATTCGATGAAGGTCTTATTTAGATCGGGAATTTCACTTTTAACTTTTTCGATGAGGATCAGCGATCCGCCTGAAATCAATCCGTCATAAATTGACTTTAATATTGCGGATCGGTTGTCGAGTTGAACAAATTGGAGTGTGTAGTTCATGATGACAACCGATGCGTTTTCGATGGACAGTTTTTTGTTTAAATCTGCTTCGACCATCGCGCAGGAACAAGGTGATTTTTTCAATGTCTCTTTGGCTTTTTTGAGCATCGCTGCGGAATTGTCGAGTCCAATAAGCTTTATGTTTTGTGGATTTTCTAATTCCTCTGCCAGTTTTAACAAAAGCTTTCCAGTTGAACAACCGAGGTCGTAAACAGAAGTGGAAGGTTTTGCGTATTTTGCGCACCAGTGCACAGCGAGATCCTGACATTCCTGGTACATGGGGACACTGCGTTGTAGCATGTTATCAAAAACCCGGGCTACGGAATCGTTAAACTCGAATGGTTCAGTCGATTTGGGATTTTTAAATAATGTATCGCGGTTAGAAATAAGGTTTCTCTTTAAAAATTAAAACTCATCCCTGCCTTCCTTTTTGAAGGGGGTAGGGGTGATGAAGGTTTTTAGGTTATGGGCCGGGAACGTCACTTCCTTCGACGGGGCCGGATTTTGATTTCAGTAACAGTTTGTTGATTGCATTGATATAAGCAAAACCACTGGCCTCAATGGTGTTTACGCCTGCCCCTTTGCCTAGTATCTCACGTTTTTCGTGTTGAACGCGAACGGTGACTTCGCCTTGGGCATCTTGACCTTTGGTTTTTGCCATCACTTGGTAATCGAGCAGTTTGCAGGTGAGTCCGGTGATCTTATCGATCGCATTATAAATCGCGTCGACTGGGCCATCGCCATTAGCTGAGCTTTGATGCTCTTTGCCATCGCGACTTACCAAGGTAACACTTGCATGTGGCTCTTTACCTGTTTCAAAGCCACTTTCGATAGTCTTCAGTTTATAAGTAACCTGCTGTTCTTCGCAGAACTTTTGTTTTTGAATGAGAGTGTGGAAATCGTCTTCAAAAATTTCTTTCTTCTCATCCGCAAGAATTTTGAAATCTTCAAACACGCGATTCAATTCTTCTTGACTCAGGCTGTATCCCAACTCCTGGACTTTATTGAGCAGAGCATTTCGTCCGGAATGTTTACCCATAACCAGCTCAGACTCTTCACCTCCAACATCGGCAGGATCCATGATTTCAAATGTGTCTTTGCGTTTTAGAAACCCATGTTGATGAATGCCAGACTCGTGAGCAAACGCATTTTTGCCTACAATGGCTTTGTTACGTTGCACAAAGAACCCGGTGAGACTACTGACCAGCTTGCTGCACGGTTGAATTTGGCGCGTTTCGATATTTGTCTCCACCGTGCTGAAAAAATCTCTTCGTGTTCGAATAGCCATGACGATTTCTTCCATCGCCGCGTTGCCTGCGCGCTCGCCGATGCCATTGATCGTACACTCTACTTGTCGGGCACCTGCCTGCACCGCCGCCAGAGAATTTGAAACCGCTAATCCCAAATCGTTATGACAATGCACACTGATGACGGCCTTGTCGATGTTGTCTACGTGTTGCTTTAGGTAGGTGATGAGCTGGGCAAATTCCTCCGGGATGGTGTAGCCGACCGTGTCAGGAATATTCACCGTTGTTGCCCCCGCCGAAATAACTTCGCGCGTGACTTCAGCGAGGAAATCTTTTTCCGTGCGTGTGGCGTCCATGGGTGAGAATTCAACATCATCACAATATTTGCGTGCGAATTGTATTGCCTTCACACCCATTTCTACAATCTCGTCTTTGGCCTTTTCTACCATATGGTCGCGGTGGACCTTGGACGTGGATAAGAAGACGTGGATGCGTGGTGATTCAGCTTTTTCCAAAGCTTTTGCAGTGGCTTCGATATCTTTTTCTAGCGCGCGCGAAAGTCCGGCAATGGTAACGCCGCGAATTTCTTCTGCAATTTGTTTGACCGATTCGAAATCTCCAGGCGAAGCAACCGGAAAACCCGCTTCGATCACATCGACTTTGAGCAGAGCCAGCTGCCTTGCGATCTCAAGTTTTTCCTTGATATTCAAGCTGGCACCGGGACATTGTTCCCCGTCTCTTAAAGTTGTGTCGAAGATGATGAGTTTTTCGCGTTGCATGGCTGAAAAGTCCTTTTAAAATATATTGTCCTTCCATTATTATAAAGCAAATTGAATTTCACAGGATTGAAAGGTTTCCCTGGGAATCAGAAAAAAAACAGAAAAATTAAAAATCGAAAATTTAAAACTGGGGTTACTAAAAAAGGCTGGTTGGTTCAGAGTAGCGGCTTTTTTTTAGCAGGGCGTTGTTTAAGAGGCGTAACTGTAGAGGCGAGAGAAAAGTAAATTGAGTTTTTGAGAATGCGATCATTTTTTTGGGTTAAAAAATACCCGAAATATGTGTCTTTTAAAATTCGAATTTTTATCATTTTAAACAAAACCGGAAAAAATACAAGCGTTTAAGGGGGTAGCTTGCTGCGTGTGGGGCCGTATGTCACTCCAGATATTTGTTGAGACCAAAATAGAAGGTCAATTTTAGAGTGCAAAAAGGAATAAACGTAGGTAAAATTCGGGTTCATCTCTATAGCTAGGTGGGCAATGCGGCTGTTTCTCTAGTCGGTGTTATCGTATAGTTTTGCGTATGGGCCTTATCACCATACACAATAGTGTGTTAAAATTATTCCAATTAGTATATAAAATTTACCCTTATATTTATAGGTTTCTGTAAGTTATTGTTTTGTTGGTTGAATTTGTAAAGGCATGGTAATTGCTTTTATTACTCTTCAGGTTGCGAAAACCGCTGTAAAATCGATATTTTATCGTATTAGTGAGTCTTTTTAAATCAACGAGTTATTTGAACTATGCACGCTTTTCCTAAAAAACAAGGACTTTACGATCCTGCCTACGAAAAGGACAGTTGTGGGGTAGGGTTTGTCATGAATATGAAGGGTGAAAAATCCCATGAAATAATTTTTCAGGGATTGGAGATTCTGAAAAAGATGGAGCATCGAGGTGCTTGTGGGGCTGACAAGCTAACCGGGGATGGCGCCGGAATATTGATACAGCTACCGCATGCGTTTTTCCAGGAAGAATGCCCTAAAATTGGCATCGATTTGCCAGAGGCAGGCCGTTATGCCGCGGGGAATGTTTTCTTGCCCACAGGTGATGATACTAAGCAGGGTATGGAAATTATGGAGCGTGCTGTGCTGACTGAAGGTTTAGAACTTTTAGGATGGCGTGAACTTCCAGTCGATAACTCAACGATTGGAGTGACGGCGCGTTCGGCAGAACCTGTTATCAAGCAGATTTTTGTAGGAGCACCAGCCGATGTGAAAGACCAGTTAACTTTTGAGCGCAGGCTTTATTGTGTTCGAAAACGTACCGCCTGGGGTGTGCGCCGAGCCGGACTTAATGACAATAACGAAAACTTTTATGTCTGTAGCTTATCTAGTAAGACCCTTATATACAAAGGGCAATTGATGGCGCCGCAGTTGGAATCCTATTATCTGGATCTCAAAAATCCAAAGATGACCTCGGCTTTGGCGTTAGCTCATTCCCGATACAGTACCAATACTTTCCCTTCATGGGGACGTGCACAGCCCTTTCGTTACATCGCTCACAATGGAGAAATCAATACCGTCCGAGGAAACAAAAACTGGATGGATGCCCGAGAGTCGATGTTCGAATCGCCATTATTTAAAGATATCGATATGATTCTTCCTGTTATTGCTCCGGGCGGGAGTGATTCGGCTGATTTTGATCAGGCATTGGAAATGCTGTTTCTGACAGGCCGTTCTTTACCTCATGCCATGATGATGATGATTCCTGAGCCGTGGAGTGGACACGAGACAATGGATGATGATAAGCGTGGGTTTTACGAATTTCATGCATCCATGATGGAGCCATGGGATGGTCCTTCTTCGATTGCATTCACTGATGGTGAAACTTGTGGAGCGGTGTTGGATAGAAATGGCCTGCGTCCATCTCGATATTATGTGACTAAGGACGGTCTGGTCATCATGGCTTCGGAAGTAGGTGTGGTTCCGGTAAATGAAGCGGACATTGCTTATAAAGGGAGATTGCAGCCGGGGAAAATGTTCCTTATCGATATTAAAGAAGGCCGTATAATTTCTGATGAAGAAATTAAAGCTAAAATTGCGACCCAGAAGCCTTATAAAAAATGGGTGGAAGAAAATCAGGTGAATCTTAACGATTTGCCAGAGTCGGATTTTAAATTTGAACCGGATTTTGATTCTCTCCTGACGCGCCAGATTGCATTTGGTTATACGGTTGAAGATATCAAGTTTATTATGGCGCCCATGATTGGAACAGCCATGGAAGCAACCGGCTCAATGGGCAACGATTCTCCTCTTGCAATTCTCTCGCAAAAACCGCAACTCTTATTTAATTATTTCAAACAACTCTTTGCGCAAGTGACGAACCCTGCTATCGATTCCATTCGGGAAGAATTGGTAATGTCGATGGAGGTGACGCTGGGAAAAGAACGAAACCTTTTGGATGAAAGTCCCGAGCATTGCCGTAAATTAAAAGTTGAGCATCCCATTCTAACTGGCAAAGAGATGGATAAAATTCTAAAGCTCGATCAGGAGGGATTAAAGTCTGTTTTGATTTCAACTTTGTTTCCGGCTTCTGAAGGGGAACAGGGCGTGGAACATGCCTTGGATGCGTTATGTCAGAATGCTTCCAAAGCGATCGATGAGGGGGCCACTATTTTGGTTCTGTCAGATAAAGGTGTTGATTTAGATAGCGCCCCCTTACCCATCCTTCTAGCCACTGCTTGTGTTCATCATCATCTTTTGCGTGAGCGAACTCGTACGCGTGTAGGGCTTGCTGTTGAAACTGGAGAAGCGCGAGAGATGATGCACTTTGCATTGTTGATTGGTTACGGTGCTGGTGCGATTCATCCTTATCTTGCTTATGAAACTGTTGCTGAAATTGCGAACGAAGCGGTATACATTGACAAAATGGATTTCGAAACAGCGATTAGTAATTTCATCAAAGCCACTCGAAAAGGCCTTTTTAAAATCACTGCAAAGATGGGAATCTCAACGATTCAAAGTTATCGTGGTGCCCAGATATTTGAAGCTGTCGGATTGAGCGAAGAAGTGATCGAACGGTTTTTTACGGGTACCCCTTCGAGAGTTAGTGGGGCTAGTCTGAATGTGCTGGCTAAAGAAGCTTTGGCGAGGCATAAAAAAGCTTTTAGTAGTGACCGTTCATCATTGTTGGATCTTGGAGGTCATTATCAATGGCGGCGTGGCGAAGAAAAACATATGCTCAATCCAAACGCAATTGGTTTGCTGCAACATGCTACTCGCTCCAATGATTACGCAACATTTAAAAAGTTTTCCCAACACGCAGATATGGAAAGCACACGTCAATGTACGTTGAGAGGACTGTTTAATTTTAAGAAGACAACGGCGATTCCAATAACAGAGGTGGAACCTGAAGAGGCGATTACCAAGCGATTTTGTACTGGAGCTATGTCAATCGGTTCGATATCTCGTGAAGCGCATGAAACTCTAGCGATAGCGATGAACCGGTTGGGAGGAAGAAGCAATACCGGAGAAGGCGGCGAAGACAGCGTGCGTTATATACCTGATGAGAATGGAGACTCTCGCCGAAGTAAAATCAAACAGGTTGCGTCCGGACGATTTGGTGTGAACAGCTTTTATCTTGCTAACGCAGATGAATTGCAGATCAAAGTTGCGCAAGGGGCAAAGCCTGGTGAAGGTGGACAATTGCCGGGACATAAGGTCAGCGAGTACATTGCTAAGATCAGACATTCGACTCCTGGTGTGGCGTTGATTTCACCTCCTCCGCATCATGATATTTATTCTATTGAAGATTTACAGCAATTGATTTTTGATCTTCATAATGCAAACCCCGATGCTAGGGTGAGTGTTAAGCTTGTTGCAGAAGCAGGAGTGGGAACCATTGCAGCGGGAGTATCTAAAGCTCATGCTGAAGGGGTTCTCATCGCTGGGCACGATGGTGGCACCGGTGCCTCCCCTCAGACTTCAATAAAACATGCAGGTCTCCCCTGGGAGTTAGGTCTCTCTGAAACTCAGCAGATTTTGGTTCTCAACGATCTTCGAGGCCGAATCCGCGTTCAAGTGGATGGCCAACTTAAAACAGGACGCGATGTTGTGATCGGTGGAATTTTAGGTGCAGATGAATTCGGATTTTCTACTACAGCTTTGGTGACAATGGGTTGCATTATGATGAGGAAATGTCACCTCAACACCTGCTCGGTGGGGATTGCAACACAAGACCCTGCTCTCCGGAAAAAATTTAATGGCAAAGCAGACTATGTCGTCAACTTTTTCAGGTTCATTGCTGAAGAGGTTAGAGAAATTATGGCCGAGTTAGGAATTAGAAAATTTGATGACTTGATAGGTAAAGTAGAACTTTTGGAGGGGGAAGAAGCGTCCGGTCATTGGAAAGCAAGTGGCTTGGACGTTAGCAAAATTTTATTTAAACCGGAAGTGGATGAAAAGGTCGCGTTGAGAAATATTTGCACACAGGATCTAAGTGGAGATATGGATAATGTACTGGACCTTCAACTGATAGAAAAGAGCCGTCTTGCCCTCGATAATAAAACCCAGGTTTATGGTGAGTTTCCTATCGTAAATACAGATCGGGCTACCGGAGCTATGCTCAGTTATCATATCTCTAAACAGCACGGGGAAGAAGGGCTACCTGCTGATACGATTCAACTTGGTTTTAAAGGATCTGCAGGCCAGAGCTTTGGTGCTTTTCTTGCGCCGGGGGTCACCTTTCGTCTTTCGGGGGATGCTAATGATTATGTGGGCAAAGGATTGTCTGGAGGAAAAATATTTATTTATCCCCCTAAAGAATCCACACTCGTGCCGGAAGATAATATTCTAATTGGTAATACTGTGCTTTATGGTGCGATTTCTGGTAAAGCTTTTTTTCGAGGAATCGCAGGGGAACGTTTTGCAGTGCGAAATAGTGGCGCGCAAACAGTTGTCGAGGGAGTTGGCGACCATGGATGCGAATACATGACTGGAGGTACCGTTGTCGTGCTCGGTTCCACAGGTAGAAACTTTGCTGCAGGGATGAGTGGTGGACTGGCGTATGTGCTGGATCGTGACAACGAATTTGAAATTCATTGTAATAAGAGTGCCGTTGATTTGGTGAGTGTAGATGAAGAGGAAGATGCTCAGCAATTAAAATCTTTGATCGAAGAACATCTCCAATCGACTCACAGTGCCGTTGCCAAAAAAATACTGGATGAATGGAAAGAAACCCTACCAAAATTTGTAAAAGTTTACCCGACCGATTACCGGAGAGTTATTGAAGCACGTAAAAATAAAAAGCAGAACGAATTTAAAATTGTTTGAATAATAACGGAAACAGGAGAGTAAAAATATAGATGGGTGCAATTAAAGGATTCATTGAGTTTGAACGGGAGACCCCGGCGGGTCGGCTGGTTAAGGAAAGACTGAAGGACCAAAAAGAATGTTACATTCCTTTCCCCGAAGACAAATATAAAGAGCAAGGTGCACGGTGTATGGATTGTGGTGTGCCTTTTTGTCAAAGTGATACGGGTTGCCCTTTAGGTAATTTGATCCCCGATTGGAACGACATGGTCTATCGTGGTCGTTACGAAGATGCGGTGGAGCTTATGCTGAAGACAAATAATTTCCCTGAATTCACGGGACGGGTTTGTCCGGCTCCATGTGAAGGAGCTTGTGTGTTAGGCATAAGTGAGCCAGCAGTGACCATTTGTAATATTGAGGAGATGATTGCCGAGAAAGGTTTTGAAGAAGGTTTCATTCACCCTAAACCTCCTGAAAGCAGAACAGGCAAGAAAATTGCCGTTGTCGGTTCTGGGCCAGCGGGTCTGGCATGTGCGGCGCAACTCAATTCAGTCGGACATGAAGTTACTATTTTTGAGAAGGATGACCGTGTTGGCGGTCTGCTCATGTATGGCATCCCTAACTTCAAACTGGATAAGGAAATTGTAAAACGTCGAATCAAATTAATGCAGGACGAGGGAATTCATTTTAAGACCGGAGTGCATATCGGTGTAGATAAGCCGGCAAAAGAATTGAAGGATGAATACGATTCGGTAGTGTTATGTGGCGGTTCGCAAAAGCCAAGAGACTTGCCGGTGGAAGGTCGGGAACTAGATGGTGTTCATTTCGCCATGGAGTTTTTGCCACAGCAAAATAAACGTAATGAAGGTGACGTCATTCCTGATGACATCTCCATCACAGCAAAAGGAAAAAATGTTCTGATCATTGGCGGTGGAGACACCGGTTCAGACTGTGTGGGCACTTCTCTCAGGCAAGGTGCAAAGAGCGTGACCACCTTTGAACTTCTTCCAGAACCTCCGCGCTCTCGAACCGATAACAACCCTTGGCCTCAATGGCCAAAAACTTTCCGGATTTCTTCTTCGCACCAAGAAGCAAATGAGCGGGAAGGAAAAGATAAAATTATCGAATATTGTGTTGCCACTAAAAAATTGGGAGGCAAGGACGGTAAGGTTTCTAAAATTCATGGGGTGCAAATGGTTTTTGGTGATCCGGATTCTAAAACCGGTCGTGCCTCAATGAATGAAGTGCCAGACTCCGAATTTGAGTTGGATGTTGATCTGGTTCTTCTGGCGATGGGTTTTGTCCATCCTGTTCACGAAGGAATGGTGCAGGAGTTGGGGCTTGATCTGGATGCGCGCGAAAATGTTTCCTGCGATGAAAATAAAATGACGAGTGCCGAAGGAGTCTTTGTAGCGGGGGATATGACACGCGGTCAATCTCTTGTGGTTTGGGCTATTGCCGAAGGTCGTGAAGCTGCACGATCGGTTGATCAATACCTTATGAAGAGTACTGAACTCCCGCACAGTCAATTTCTAAAATAAAACCTTATATCTTAATAAATTCTAAAAAGGGAGCTACCTTGACAACAGCTCCCTTTTCGGAGGTTTGCTTGCCTTTCAGCAAGCCGTGCCACGTCCCGAAGAAATGGATAAAAAAGCGAACAAGTGATCTATAGTTCTCCAATTTCCTTTTAGGGATTAGCCTTTCGGGGACTCAAGCCTGTTTCTCTTCTTGCATTATATCCAAAGTCACGTCCAGCGACTTTTTATTACCGTCGCGAATTATTTCTACTTTTACGGATTTTCCCGGTTCAACGGCGGCAACCTGTTTGGGTAGGTTTTCTACGGATAAAATTTCTTTCCCATTAAACTTAACGATAATGTCGCCTCTTTTGAGCCCACTCCGTGCTGCGGGTCCATTGGGGATAACGTCGCTGACCAATGCGCCATGCGTGTCAATGAGTTTGAACGTTCCGGCCAGTTCGGTTGTGATCTTTTGAACCATGACCCCGAGCCAGCCGCGTGTTACTTTTCCATCCTTTTTTAATTCATCGAGGATGTCACTTGCCATATTGATAGGGATAGTAAAACCAATTCCAACATTCCCACCGGTTCTGGAATAAATTGCAGTATTGATTCCAATTACTTTTCCCTCCATATTAAGTAAGGGGCCACCGCTATTTCCCGGGTTGATTGAAGCATCGGTTTGGATAAATTCATCATAGGGGCCAGCACCGATGTTACGGGCTTTTGCGCTAACCACTCCTGTTGTTACAGTATGGGAAAGTCCAAATGGATTACCGATTGCTACTACCCATTCGCCAACTTCTACTTTTTCCGAGTTTCCCATGGTTAAATAGGGAAAGCTTGTTTTGTCATCGGACTGTCGGATAATCTTTAGGAGTGCAATGTCTGTTTTGGAATCTGAACCTATTAATTCGGCTTCATACTCTTTTTCGTTTTGAAGGGTGATCTTAATAATATCTGCGTTATCTACAACGTGATTGTTGGTTAGGATGTACCCCTCCTTATCAATAATGAAACCGGTTCCTGATCCATTCCCAGGATGAGGTTGCTGAGGGGAAGGGCTGGGAGCTCCAAAGGGGCCGGGTTGGCGAAAGGGACTTTGTTGTTGTGGAAGCTTGCCTCGTGCCGGTTGAAATTTTGTTTTTGAGGTTACGAAAACAACTGCCGGATTTTTATTTTTAGCAATTTCAACAATTAAATTAGTTCCTACCGGATTCACTTTGGCGCTTAAAGCAAAAGCAGAATTTAAATTGTTTCCATTAAAGATTGGAAAGCTTAGGAATAAGATAATAAAAGAGGCAAAGAAATGTTTGCTTTTATAAATAGCCATGAGAACCCTCCGAAAAATTTATTTTTATTAAAGACTAGTGTTTATGTTTGTCTTTAATAAGAATAGAATCTTGAGATTAAACTTTTGTTAATGGTGAATTAAAAAAACTTAATGAGGGCTTGTTAACTTCCTATAGAGATGGGGTTAATACGCTATGAAAAGTTAAAGAGGGGTTGCTACATTTTCAATTTTTGGAAGAACCCTTTCAAAGTATCCTTCAGGGAGTGGCCATCTATTTCTGCAAGCTCTTTGTAGAGCTCTTTTTGGCGTTTGCTTAATTTTCTAGGTGTTGCAATATCGAAGTGAATGATCTGATCCCCTCGTCCACCACCGCGTAGTCTGATGATGCCCGCGTCTGGGATGCGGTAGCTTCCGTTATTTTGAGTGCCTGCAGGTAAAGAGATGACCTTTGTTTTACTTTCTTCTAATAATGAAACTTCGATATCCGCCCCTAAAGCTGCTTGCGCAAAGGTCAATGTCATTTTGCAATGAATATCATCTTCTTCACGATGGAAAAAATCATGTTGTTCGACATGCATGATGACATATAAGTCTCCTGGAGGCAGACCTTGTGGTCCCTGTTCCCCTTCATTGCGTAGTCTGAGGCGGGCTCCATCATCGACACCTGCCGGAACATTGACCGATAAATTTTTCTTTTCCAGAACGCGACCTTCGCCACGGCATTCGTTGCAGGGATGAGTGATGGTTTGTCCAGCTCCTCGACAATCGGGGCAGGGTGCTTGCACGCTGAAAAAACCTTGTGCGCGAATGACTTGCCCGCTACCTCGACAGGTTCTGCATGTTTGTGGGGAGTGACCTGGTTTGGACCCAGATCCTCTACATGTTCCGCATGAATTATGTTTGCTGACCTCTACTTCTTTTTCGGTGCCAAATGCGGCTTCAAGGAATGTTATACGAATGTCCAAGCGCAGGTCGGAGCCGGTTCTTTGTTGCTGGCCTCCACCGCCGAAAAAATCTCCAAAAACATCTCCAAATTGGGAGAAGATATCTTCAAAACCACTGGGTCCGTTAAACCCTTTTCCTTTTATCCCATCATGACCATACTGGTCATAGATTTGCCGTTTTTCAGGGTCTTTTAAAACTTCATAGGCTTCTGAGGCCTCTTTGAATTTGTCTTCTGCTGCGTGGTCACCGGGATTTTTATCTGGATGGTATTTTAGTGCTTTTTGTCGATAGGCTTTTTTTAGTTCTGCCTCGTTAACATCTTTAGAAACTTCAAGAACTTGGTAGTAATCGCGTTGACTCATGGGAATTTTTTTTCAGGGATAGAATTGCTTTAAAAAGGCAAGGGCAGTCAGGTTTTTAAGTGTGCAACTTTTACTTTTGCGGCTTTGATTAATTTGTCTTTGAAAATATAGCCCGGTTCGAGTTCTTGCACAATCATATTTTCCATTTTCGGATCATCTGTTTCTTCTGTCAGAAAGATTTCATCAGTTTTGGAATTGAATTTTCGATTTTTGGTGTCAATGACTTCGACATCGTTGTTCTTAAGTTCACGACTGAATTGTTTAGACACCATCTCGACACCTTGATTTAATCCATCGAAATCGCGATTGCTGTTTACTGCTTGAAGGGCTCTGTTTAAATTGTCGAGAATAGGAACGAGTCTTGAAAAGAGGTTGGCTTTAAACTGATCGAGACGGACATCGTTGTCTTTTTCCAGACGTTTTCTAAAACCATCGTCCTCTGCCGTTTTTTCTTTGTAAGCGGCGACATAGTCTTTTAGTTTTTGGTCTTTTTCTTGTGCTTCTTGTTTGAGTCTCTCTACGTAAGAGGGTAATCTTTCCTCCTGAAAGGTTGCTTGTTCGTCTTCTTCGAGCATAGCAGAGCGCCGATCAACGACACTGATTACCGGTTCTTCCTCTTTTTTAGAAGTTGTTTTTTTCTTTGCCATGGCTGTTTTTTTTAGGGAAAAAAATACCCCTCCCGGTCGTTAAACCGGGAGGGGTATAAGGTGGGTTTATTTTTTACCGACGTCTTCAAATTCTGCATCGACAACATCATCATCAGTCTTGGCTTGCTCGCCTTGTTCGCCCTCTGCAGTTTTATCGCCATCATCGGCAGCGTCGCCTGAATCTCCTGGCTCTCCTCCTTCACTCGGTTGTTCTTGAGTTTGGGTATACATGGCCTCAGCGAGTTTGTGAGCAATCGTATTAATTTTTTCGATTTGTTCTTTCATAACATCAACTTCACCTTCAAGATGTTTTTTTGCTTCTTCCATGGCTTCTTCGGCTTCTTTGATATCTTCTTCCTTGAATTTGTCCTTATTGTCTTTAATGGTTTTTTCAAGGTTATAGATGACCGAGTCGAGCTGATTTTTGACATCGATTTTTTCACGTCGCTCTTTATCAGCTTCAGCGTTGGCTTCTGCATCTTTCACCATATTTTCGATATCGGTATCAGATAAGCCTGTGGAGTCGGTGATGGTGATTTTTTGTTCCTTGCCAGTACCTTTGTCTTTAGCCGTGACGTGAAGGATGCCATTTGCGTCAATGTCAAAGGTCACTTCGATCTGTGGCATGCCACGGGGTGCAGATGGAATACCATCGAGATGGAACTTGCCTATGGATCTGTTGTCTTTCGCCATTTCCCTCTCACCCTGAATAACATTAACTTCTACGGATGGTTGATTATCAGCCGCCGTAGAAAACGTTTCTGCTTTTCGGGTTGGGATGGTTGTATTTCGATCTATTAGACGGGTTGTTACGCCTCCCATAGTTTCGATTCCAAGAGAAAGTGGTGTGACATCCAGTAATAAAATATCTTTTACATCACCGGAAAGAACTCCGGCTTGAACGGCTGCACCAAGAGCAACGACTTCATCGGGGTTAACTCCACGATGAGGATCTTTGCCGAATAGATTCTTAACCAGCTCCTGTGCTTTTGGAATTCTTGTGGAACCACCTACCAGAATTGCTTCATGAACTTGATCTGCCTTGACTCCTGCATCTTTCATAGCCTGAACACAGGGAGTTTTAGATCTTTCAACGAGATCATCTACCATTGATTCAAATTTAGAACGAGAGAGCTTGACGTTTAGATGTTTAGGTCCCGCCGCGTCTGCCGTAATGAATGGAAGATTGATATCGGTTTCGTTTGTACTAGAAAGTTCCATCTTGGCTTTTTCAGCAGATTCTTTTAATCTTTGCAGAACCATCTTGTCTTTGGAGAGATCGACTCCTTGATCTTTTTTGAATTCTGCTACCAGCCAGTCGATGATACGTTGGTCAAAGTTGTCCCCGCCGAGGTGGGTGTCGCCATTAGTTGCTTTAACCTCGACAACATTGTCGCCGACTTCCAGAATAGACACATCGAAAGTACCACCTCCAAAATCATAAACCGCAATGGTGTGATCTTTATTTTTATCCAGACCATAGGCCAATGCAGATGCAGTCGGCTCATTGATGATTCGTTTTACTTCTAGTCCGGCAATTTTTCCGGCATCTTTTGTGGCTTGTCGTTGCGCATCATTAAAATATGCGGGAACGGTGATAACTGCCTCAGTGACCGGCTGTCCAAGATAGGCTTCAGCAGATTTTTTCAGTTTCTGAAGAATCATCGCCGAAATTTCGGGAGGCGTATAAGTTTTATCACCCGCTTTAATTTTTACGTCGCCTTTATCGCCTTGCACTACTTGGTAAGGCACCATCTTCATTTCTTCCGATACTTCGTTCAGGGAACGGCCCATAAATCTTTTGACCGAGAAAATCGTGTTTTCCGGGTTAGCAATTGCCTGTCGTTTAGCTACCTGACCCACCAGTATTTCACCGTCTTTGGTAAAAGCCACCACAGAAGGGGTGGTTCGGCTGCCTTCTTCGTTTAGGATAACTTTTGGTTCGCTACCTTCCATAACGGCTACCACAGAATTTGTGGTGCCTAAATCAATGCCTACGATCTTTCCCATTGGTGAGTCCTTTCTTTATAGATACTTTTAAATTTACCTGATTGAGTAAATGGATATAAAATTTTGTTGAACTGGTTGCTAAATAAGACCTAAACCCTATCATGTCAAGGTGAGAGAGTGGAAAAACAGCAATTTTTTTATTGATGGGGATTACTTATAACTCCCTTGCTTTAGGTTATTTAGTGGAAGCTCTCGCTTTTCCTCTTAAATTCGTTATCTTATTAATAAGACGACTTGATATTTAAACTCGAGACTTTGAAGATGGCTGGAAAAGAAGAGCATAGAGAGTTTACAAGAGTTCTTATAAGTGTATGGGTTGAGGTTCGGGCTGGAGATTGTACGATTAAGACTCATGAATCTCATGATTTGAGCATGACAGGCATATCCCTAAAACAGCAGGACACCCCTTTGGCGGTTGATACGCTTTGCGAGGTTTCGGTGTTTCTGGAAGGGGTCGAACAACCTCCTATTCATATGGATATGAAGGGAAGGGTCGGACTTTCTACTGATCAGGAGCTTGCTGTAGAGTTTAAGGAAGTTGATCTTGAAGGCTATAAGCACCTTAAATCTGGTTCGCTACAACTCGCACCAATCCGCAGATGCCGTTTACAAAGAATTGGGTGAGCATACTGGTATCAAGCGCAAAAGCTGATTTTTCTCTTACTATTTTGCTTATATGGTCAAAATCTGCGGGGTTGATGGCCATTCTGTTCCTTATTTCACAAATTGTTCTGGTTATTTTTTTATTCGAGAGACAAACCCATGATTGCAAGTTTTTCAACAATCATTTCTTTGGTGAAGGGTTTCATAACATACTCGTCTGCTCCGGCTTCTAAAGCCTTTACAACCTGTGCCATTTCAGTTTCGGTGGTGACCATCATGAGACGCATATCTTTATATTGATCGTCTTTTCTTACTGTACAAACGAATTCATAGCCATTCATTTCGGGCATATTCCAGTCGACTAAAGCCAGATCCACAGGGCCTGTTTCTTTTGATTTTTCCAAAGCCTCTAGCCCATGTCCTGCATTATGAACTTCAAACTTCAAAGCTTTTAGTATTTGCCCTAGAATTATCCTAATGGCTCGTGAATCATCAATTACTAATGGACGCAGCACCTCATATAAATAACAAAACTGGAATGGTCGGTTTGGAAAAATGAGGTGAGTTTTGCTATCTTACATAAACCAAATAAGTGTCTTGCTACGATTGAAAATTGTATTGAATAACAGGGTAGTGGATTATATTTTTCTGCCAATATTTAAAGGTGATTTTATGTAAATAGCTTGAAAAAAAGAAATTTAAGAATTTTATTTCTGTCTTTGGGCAAAAAAAAGCCCGCTTATATTATAAAGTATAAGCGGGCGGTATTTTCTTAAGCTAATGCTGAAGTTTAGAAACTATTCGGCGTTTTCGTCCAGACCTTGTTCGAGTTCACCCATGAAAAGGGTTGTCTCTTCTTTTACAGGGTTTTTATCTGCCAATTTACGCGCTGCAATTTCTTCCAGCTCTTCCTTTCCTACTTTTGATTCTCCCCAGCAATCAAAGCCTTCTTTTCTTAGTTTTCGAACGGCTGCCGTTACTTTTTGAAGTTTTTCGCCATCTATATCTCGAAGAGAAATAAGGGCGTCTTCATGACCATCGTATTGACAGAACGCCATGGTATAACAGTTGGTATTTGCACGGATCATCTTTAAGGTAATATTCGCAAAATGACAGTGGACACCAATTAATATACAAGTTTCGATTTTATTATGCTGAATGGTCAGGTTTGGATGACATGGATTGATTACCCATTCAGGATCAATTTTAGGATAAATAGGACGATAGTCGGGCATGGTAATAACATTCATACCAGGAACCTCTTTGACCAGCTCCATGCACAATTCAGATTTATGTATGGTTTCATCATTCCAAGCCCACACGATCATAGGCCCTGGGAAAAGGGTAGGGTTCCGTCGTGACAATATTTCACGGGCTGCCTTTTCGATTGCTTCGTCAGTGGGTACATGTTCTCCTTCCACTAACTCCATTCCCGATCCCTGCGCAGGGTTGAATATACCCATTCTAGCAGCAGACGGGGGAAGTAAACCGATTGGACCAACTTCTAATTTGGGCATCTAAACAAACCTCCAAAGAGTTTCTAGCAATAAAGGAATTATATATTCCGGGATATTTGCTGGTAATAAAGCTTTAATTTAGAAAGGAATACAACCTTTCTTGAAAAAGCCTTTTATAATTTTAAAATCAGTAGGGAGAATCCCCCTAGTCAAGAAACGTGCATACTATTATTTATAAAGGCTTATGTCAATATCTATATGGATAAAATTGGGGTAATTTGTGACGTGTATAAGTATCTCAGGTGCTTGATCAAGCGCACCTCTAAAACCCCTTATTTTCTGCCCATTTAAAGGGTTCTTTGTACCAGATGCGTAAGGACTCGATTTGATCGTTTGGCAGTATTTGCATGGACTCGGCTTCCTCAAGCAGGTCTGGGAAGGTTAGAATGGTGTGGTATTGGCAATTGATTTCATCGAATCGCTGGCGGGCCTCAATGAACCCATAACTAAAAATGCAGAAGCAGTGTTTGATAATACCCCCTGCTTTCCGAATTGCGTTCACGGCGTTTATTGCGCTTCCACCTGTCGAGATGAGATCTTCGATTAGCAAAACATTTTGCCCGGGAGCAAGGGGGCCTTCAATTTGATTGCCCATGCCATGAGATTTTGTGGTGGCTCTCACATAAATAAGGGGCTTGCCAAGCTTGTCTGCTAATGTAGTTGCATGAGGAATTCCCGCAGTAGCTGTTCCTGCAATGACATCGACCTTACCAACTGAAGCCTCTGAATATTTTGCAAATATTTGTGAGATGAAAGACCGGTACTCCGCTTTTCCCAGTAAGAGACGGTTATCATTATAGATGGGCATTTTGTATCCCGATGCCCAGGTAAAAGGTTTCTCCGGACTGAGGCGTATGGCACCTGATTCCAAAGCCATTTTAGATAATTTAGATGAATCGTTCATTTGAGTGGCTCAAAACTTCTGTGAATAAATTTTCCTTTTTGTCCGGAACTGATGGAACCCAACCCACGAAATGTGATTCCTGCGAGAAATTTGGTTTCGCTAGCCCCTGCACTAGTAACTGAAGTGCTGTTGAAGTTGTTCCGCTGGATCAAATCAAGATTAAATCCCCAGCACTCGCAAGGGTTATCATACAGCAAACTTAAATTAGTTTCCCTATGGGTCGCGGTTTTTTCATCTAGCCTTGTACTGGCTTTAAAATTCCATCCTTTTTTGAAATCCCAATCCAGTGTGGCCACGGTGGATACGTCGGCTCTACGGGTAAATCGTCTTTCAATATAAAGGGTGACCTCCTCTATAGGTCTAAACCCAATCTGGAAGTTGAAAGTTTTTAAAACTTTATCGTTTATGTCATATGTAGAATCAAAGTTTAGTAAAAGGGGATCGACAAGTCTGCTGTCCAGATCGAAACGGACATCCGAGAAAGGTTCGATGGGGTTGTCAGTCGTGTCGATTCTGCTTGCTTCTTGTAGGTCAAAGCTCTGGCTGACATCGAATCTTAATACCTGGCGGGTGTTAAATTCATCCTTTCCATCCGCTTCTTTTTGCAAGATTCTTTGTGTCAGCGAATAGGTGACCAAGCTTTGAGGGCTGATCGTATCTATGGCATCGAATGTTTGTATTTTATCTTTATCCTTTCGGTCCAGGTCAGGAATATAATTAAGTGTAATCCTGGGTTCGACTAAATGTTTGATTTTAGGAATGAGTTTGTTACGGGTCTCGAAGACCTTTTCAAATGTAGGTCCTTTAAGAGTTGCGACCAGATCCAAGGCTTCGCGGGAAAAGAAGCCTTCGTCATTTTTGCCTTTGCTATAGAGGGTTTCGCGCACACCTAGAGTTGGCGTAAAGCTGAGCCAGGGTGCTAATGCAAAGCTACGAGTGAGCTGTGGATGGAAATCGAGTCTCTGAACTAAGAAATTATCGTCAATGTCTGGAGCCGAATTGAGATCGGTTAAAAAAGAGGTAAACTTGGTGTCTTGATTAAAATAAAACTCAGAGTCTCCAATAGCTTGCCTTTGAGATTTATACGTTATTTGAGGTAGCTCGCCAAGAGTTTGATCGCTGGAGATGTCGGTGCTGTCTCGAAAACGAGTAAGGATTTCCAAGCTACTACTATGCCAACTTTTTCTAATGGTTGCAAAAGAATTAGAAATGCGACGATTTCTTTGATTGCTGTCGTCGTTAAAAGTTTTATTGAATTCTTTTCCCTCCAAATCTAGAGTTCCATTAAATTTAAAATCCATAGGCAAGTTCTGCGAATGTTTAGCATCAACCTTCCAAAATGTTTCACCCGTTATTTTGTCATCGATAAGTGATCCGTTAAAAACTCCCTGAGTTGTCGGACTGGGAGTGTACCGGTATTCAATTCCGGGGGAAAAGCCACGCTTGCTTCTGTACCCCATTTTAAAGGTTGCATCGGAGTGGTCATCAATGGCCCAGAAATATTCATTGTTGAGGGTAGCCCCATCGATATCGCTGTTGCCAAATGAAGGAAATAGTAATCCGCTTTTTCTGTCCTGATCCATGGGTAGGTAGCCAGCAGGAATATAGAGTATAGGAATATCTCTTATTTTTAAAACCCCACCTGTGAAAACAACCCTGTCACCGGTAATGATATCCATGGTCTCGGTTTCAAATAACCAGTCTGGCAATTTTCCAGTGCACGTGGTGAGGGATACAGATTTGGCTTTATAGTGGTTATCTGAAAGTCGGGATAACTCGCGGCTTGTTATGTAGTGAGTTTTCCCTAGTCGCCCTCGCGTTTTGAGAATCGTTACCTTCTGGTTTTTTATATTGAAACGCGATTTGCTAGCTTTCAATCGTGTACCATCGTTACTCCTGATAATAACGTTGCCTTTGGCTTCACCTTTCCCTGTTTTATTATTGATTTTGATTTTATCTGCTTGAATCGTTTTATTCTTCATCCTGATTTTTACTTTTCCCCATGCCCAGATAATTTCCCTTTTAATGTCTTGCTTTACATGGTCAGCGAGAATGGATATTTCACCTTTTGCGCGTTTTCTTTTGCCATTTTTTTTTGGAGAACTTATCTTATGACCCGCCTTTTGAATCCATTCCGGAATATTTAGCGGGTCGGGCATAAGGGTATTTTCATATGCAGACAAAGGCTTGCCATCGGCCCAATACCATTCACGAGTGTCGTCTGGTGTGGAAGGCCCAAACTTTTGATCCAGTGTTTCAGATTCAGCTGGGGTTAGAGGTGTGCCATCTGCCCAAAACCAATTTGGGATATAGCCAGGCTGTATTTTGAACCCGGAATCCGTTAAAAAGACTTCGTCATCTGAATAGATCCGGTCCAAACTCTGAGGCAATGCATCAACTTCCTGCGAAGAAGAAACAATGCCATCAGGCTCAGGTGTGATAGATTGGACGGCATCATCCGAAGATGCATCATTTGCCAGAGCGAGGAGAATTCCCAGGATTAGAAAAACTTTTTTCATATTGAAAATATTTTTTAGCTTCAGCCACGGTAAAAATGGACCCTGTGATACAGACCAAATCGTTGGGATTTGAAAAATCTTTGATTGCCTGTAGCGCACTGGAAACACTTTCTGATACCTGAACTGGTTTCTTGTATTTTTTAAATTTTTCCTGCAACTTTTCGGGGTCCTCCCCCCTGGGGGGATTCACCTCAACCAAATAAAAACGATCACCAAATTGGCTCAAAATTTCTACAATTTTGTCAATTTCTTTATCTTTCATGAGCCCAAGAATCACTAGACAGCGCGAAAACTTGATGTTTTTGCATAGCTCTGACGTCATATTCCTGACGCTAGCTACATTATGGGCACTATCCAGAACTACTGTGGGGTGGTCGGAAACAATCTCAAGCCGACCCTCCCATTGAACTTTTTCTAATCCTTTTCTAATGTCACCTTCATTGCCGCTATCCAAAAACTTTTGACAGGCGGCAATGGCTAAACCTGCATTATGGACCTGAAATTGACCTATCAGGGACAATTTCAGGCTTTTGAATTCCTTTTTTTCGCCAATAAAATCGAATGTCTGACAACCTTGTCCGGGTTCAATTTGGGCTACTTTAAACTCGCTGTTTAACCTATAAACCGAGGCCTTTCGACTTTGGGCTAAACTATTGACAACATTGAATATTTCGTTATCTGGTATATTAGCAAAAACTGTACCGCTGGGCCTGATAATGGAAGCTTTTTCGAAAGCAATTTGCTTTAGGTCGTCCCCCAAGTATTCCATGTGGTCGTGAGAAATTGAGGTGATTATGGAAATATCTGCTTCACATAGGTTGGTGGCATCAAGCCTTCCTCCTAATCCGACCTCCAGAATATTCACGTCGGTATTGTGCTCTTTAAAATATAGGAAGGCCATGACAGTGCCGAATTCAAAAAAAGTCACCGGTATCTCGAGTTTTTCGACAGCACTTTTTATTTTTAGTATTAATTGGATGAGATCCTGTTTTTTAATCAGCTTGCGATTTATTTGAATACGTTCGCGAAAATCAAGAAAGTGAGGGGATGTGTAAAATCCTGTCTTTAATCCGGTAGCTCTCAAAATTGATTCAGTAATAGCTGCGGTAGAACCTTTGCCATTGGTTCCTGCTATATGGATGGTGCGGATGCCGAGCTGCGGATTATCAAAATATTGCAAAAGCCGGGAGGTGTTTTTTATTCCCAGTTTTATTCCGCTATTTGTGAGGCTATATAAA
>DUZG01000023.1 GCA_013349585.1 Nitrospinota bacterium
AACGATGCCGAGGTTGAAATGAATCAAAGCAAAATCAGGATCGATTTCAAGTGCTTGTTTATAAGTGCTGACTTCCTGTTCGTACATTTTTTTCCGGCCATAAGATTTTCCCAGCAAGTTGTAGGCCATGAGGTTATTGGGTGCGAGATCGATGGTTTTCTGGAAAAGGCGGATCGCGTCTTCGGGGATGTCGCCTTCCAATTGGGACATGGCCCAGTTAAAAGTGATTTCGCTGTCGTTTGGGGATAATTCATGGGCTCTGGCAAATCGTTTGTTGGCACCTTCAAATTTTTTCGCCATCCGCATTGCGGCACCCCAGATGGAGTAAAGTTCCGGCGAATCGGGACTGATAACGGAGGCTTTTTCAAATTCCATGCTACCAGCGTTGAATTCGCCTTTTTCGGTCAGCTCCATACCTTTTTGGATATGTTCCAGTGCTTGCCGAGGCAAAGTAGTTCTTGTTGATGGAATGGGTGTAGCTGTTTTTATCAGATTGCCTAAATTGGTTTCAGGGGCAGATACGGTTTTCTGGATGTCCTGAAATGTGGGTTTTTCAGGATTTTTATTTTCGATTTCGGGATTTTTATTTGATTCCTGATAACTGGTATAGGATTGGAGATTACTGGTAGGGGACGAATAATGCATCAAGGCCCAAAGTCCGGCTCCGAGAACTGCAAGCCCGGTAATCGTAAGAATGGAGTTTTTTAATAAATTTGTTGATTCGGTTTTTTTGTGTTTTGATTCCATAACTTGTTTTTACAATCCTGATATCAGTGTTAATAACCCGTTTGCTTTAGATCGCTGCATACGAATATTTATTCCATTATTTTTTGTCAATAGCACGAAAAAAAACCACCATTGCCGGCCTCAGCTGATTTTTGCTTAATTTTAGGAATAATCAGGTTGAATTTCTTCGATTAATGCGATTAAATCATAGCCGCGAACGGCCTGTCAACTCAACAGGTTGGGATTATTTCTTGCCAATAGAGTTTTCTGCTTATTTCGACGATGGTTTTAGCCCGGCTGAAACTCACAGATTTAAATAATAAATGAATTCCAAAACAGAAATAGAAGGCCTGGTAGCCTGTCTGAAAGGCAAGTCGGGTTATCTTCCCTGCCAGTTTATAGAAATGGCTTTGAAGGAGGGGATGATCCATTCCCAGGTTCCTATCGAGGCATCGCATATTCAACCGGTGAGCCTCGATTTGCGATTGGGACAAAAGGCCTATCGAATCCAGTGCAGTTTTCTGCCAGAGAACGATCCGGTAGAAACTCGCTTAAAAGATGTAACGCTTTATGAATTTGATCTCTCCAAAGGCGGTATCCTGGAAAAGAATGCGATTTATTTGATTCCTCTGATGGAAGAATTGAATTTGCCTCCTGAGTTTTACGGACTTGCCAATCCGAAAAGTTCTACGGGTCGATTAGATATGTTTACCCGGGTGATTGTGGATGGAGGTCACCGTTTCGATGAGATTCCGTTAGGGTATCGAGGCAAGCTTTATCTGGAAGTCATACCTCGGTCTTTTCCGGTAAAGGTGCATGCAGGGCTTTCGCTGAACCAATTGCGGGTGGCGCACCGTACCTCGCAATCTCTGGACAAAAAGAAACTGGTGAACAAGTTTAAGAAAAACCCGGTTTTATTTGACCAAAGCGGATTCCACATTCCTGTCGATGAAGTGAAGTTAGAGGAAGGTGTCTATGTCGGCGTCGATGTGTATGGAGACCAACCCGAATCTATTGTAGCTTATAAGGCCAAGACGAATTCCAATGTGATAGACCTTTCCAAAATAGGGCATTACAAGATAGAAGAGTTTTGGGAGCCTATTTACAGGCCCAAAAAGAACAGGTTGATCCTGGAGCCAGAAAGCTTCTATATTATGATGTCGAAAGAGAAGATATGTATCTGGCCCGACTGGCTTGCTGAAATGATTGCCTACGAACCCAATAGTGGCGAATTACGCACCCATTATGCTGGTTTTTTCGATTCCGGTTTTGGATGGAATGGAACAGATGAATTGATGAATCAAGGAACCCGAGCGGTGATGGAAGTTCGCCCGCACGATGTGCCATTTATGGTAGAGCATGGACAGACATTTTGTCGGCTCAAGTTTGAACGGGTGGTGGAAAGACCCAATCGGGTTTATGGAGTTGAACTGAATTCTAATTATCACTCTCAAGGGTTGGCCTTGAGTAAATATTTTGAGTCCCACTAGCGTGGGGGTAAATGGTGTTGAGACAAGTATGGAACGAGATGAATTAAAATCTATTGTTGAGAATGTTTTGTTGGCGGCTGACCAGCCTGTGAATGCGGGTGAGCTTGAAAAAATTTTTCTCAACACGGCAGAAAAAAATGAATTGCAGGTGATTCTTGAAGAGTTGAAGGAAGAGTATCAATCTCGAAATCTTCAGATATTGGAAGTGGCCGATGGTTACCAGTTGTGTACCCGGCATGAGTTCAATGACTGGATTCGTAAATTCTTGAAGCTGGACAGGTCGTCACGGTTGTCGCAACCCAGTTTGGATACGCTTTCGATAATTGCGTATAAACAACCTCTGACGCGTCAGGAGGTAGATGATATTCGTGGCGTCGATTCGAGTGGGGTTGTCAAAACTCTGTTAGAGAAAAAAGTGATCGGACCGGCAGGTCGAAAAAAAGTTCCGGGACGGCCTATCATGTATCGTACGACACAAAAATTCCTGGAATATTTTGGTTTGAAAGATTTGAGCGATCTGCCAACGCTTGAAGATTTAAAAGAAGAATTAGAAGGCGATGATCCGCCTCTTCAGTCACAGATAGAATTCGCAAATGCAGACTCTTCAGACTCTGTAGCTGTGGAAGATGAGGAAAATACCTCACCCGAGTAGCCCCATTTGTTTAACCACCCTTTATTTTCACATCTATTCTTAAATTATGGAAATTCGTTTACAAAAAATTATAGCTGACGCTGGTCTCGCTTCCCGAAGGGAAGCGGAAAGATGGATCGAACAGGGAAGTGTAAAAGTGAATGGCAAAGTTTTAAAGCAACTGGGTTCGCTGGCAGACCCCAGTGCAGACTCCATTACAGTTTTTGGAAAACCCATCCCTAGAAAGCAAGAAGAGGTTTATGTGGTTTTAAATAAACCTACCGGTTGCCTCACCACCATGGCGGAAGATAAGCGTGGTAGAACCACGGTCATGGAATATGTGCGAGTCACCAAGGTCCGAGTTTTTCCGGTAGGGCGCCTTGATTTCAATACCCAGGGGGTGTTGCTTTTTACCAACGACGGTGAATTGGCAAAGAAACTGTTATTGCCAAAGTATAAGGTTGAGCGCACCTATAAAGTAAAAGTCTCGGGGATGCCAAACGAAAAAACGATGAAACGGTTAACACGTGGGGTTCATATCGATGCCGAGAAATTCAAGCCTATTGAAGCCAGAATTCAAAAAACCAGTGGCAAAAACTGTTTTCTCATAATGACACTTGTTGAAGGTAAAAACAGGCATATTAAAAAAGTTTGCGAGCATATTGGCCACCCTGTCATCAAATTGCAACGTATCCAATTTGGAGGATTGAACCTGACCGGACTTCCCTTGGGTGCGTGTCGATTTTTGAGTCCAAAGGAAGTAAGGGCCCTTAAAAAACTTGTGGCTGATGAGCCTGTTCTCACCCGGCCGACAAAGAAAAAACGATGAGGAAGCGGTTTTTTAAAAGATATTTTTGGATCATAGGTTTTCTTGTGATGGCGCAATTCGACGGTCGTTTCGCGTTGGCGCAACCTATATTAAAAGATTCTTATGAAGGTGTCGCCCGGGTCGCCGCAAAAGACGAGAACTATGTCGTTGCTCGAAAGAAGGCTGTGTCTTTAGCCATGAAAGATGCTATGTCTCTAGCGTTTAAAGATTTAATCGGTGAAGAAGAGTTTGCGGCTAATCAGAGAGATCTTAAAAACATCATCCGGAGAGCCAGTCGTTATGTGAAAAGCTATAGATATTTGCAGGCATTGGATGATCTGGAAGGCAAGGTCTGTGAGGTGGTTTTGGAGGTTCGATTTTTCCCTGGTGCGGTGAACCAGGCTTTAGCGGACATGGGAATTATCGCAGGCCCTGTGAGTGAGCATAAAGTTATCGTTTTGATGAAAGAGAGCAGTTTTACTTCTGCGCCTCTCTCATCTTTTTGGGATGTTATTCCCATTTCAGAAACGCAGCTTGCAAAATTTTTTTTGGAGTCAGGAGTGGAAGTGATAGACCGGGAACGGGTTCGCGATATAATTCCTGAAACTATCGTTTTAAGTGCTATCAAAGGAAACGTTGAAGATGCTAGGAATATCGGCTTGAAAGCTGGGGCAGATATCGTTATCGTGGGAACGGCTTTTTCAAAATTGAAAAAAAATAAAGATAAGGACATGAAAATGGTTCAGGTAAATATCAGTGCCAAAGCCATTTCAGCGATGGACTCTTCCTTAATTGCCGCCAAAAGCGATTTTGCTACCGTAGAAAATGAATATGAATTGTCGGCAGAACTTGAAGCTTTTGATGTGACCAGCCAAAAACTTGCAGATTTTCTACTACCTTCTTTTCATCGTTACTGGAAAAATGGCGTGCAAGCCCCAGCCGAAAGGGCACCCGATGCCCCCCCTATGGCTATGACGGATATGTAAATTATGAGTCAGGAAAAAAATAAAAACCTGCTTCTGATTTCTTTAATTCTATTTTTCGTTGCCTGCTGTCTGCTTTATTTTTCCCGTCGTGTGATAGCCCCTTTTCTAATTGCCTTTGCTCTAGCTTATCTATTGGATCCTTTGGTGGACAGGATGTCATCGTCAAAGAGAGTTTCGAGAACCGCATCGGTACTATTTTTGATGGTGGCATTTTTTGCGCTGCTGGTATTCGCCGGTATTTTTCTTGTCCCCATATTGAGCATGCAGACGGAAAATCTGGTGCAAAATATTCCTGTCTATATTGGGATTGTTCAGGACTGGTTGCGCCCTCTGCTAGATATCGTAAGAGGACTGGATCCGGTAAAAGTCGAAGAAATTCTCAACGAAGGTTTGTCCCGCTTTGGTGAGTTGCCCATGAAAGCTATACAGTTTTCCGGGAAACTGCTGTGGGGCTCGATATCCAACTTGTTCAATATTATTTTGATGGTCGCCAACCTGGTGATCATTCCTGTGGTGATGTTTTATCTGTTAAGAGATTTTGATTCTATAACTGAAAGGCTTTTGGCTCTGGTTCCTCCCCGTTTCCAGATAAAATCCAAAGAAAGGGTTGTGGAGATCGATCAAGTCCTGTCTAGCTTTGTGCGCGGACAATTGATGGTGGTGGGGTTGATGGGTGTTATGTATGCCATCGGTCTTTTTCTGTGCGACACGCCTATGAGCCTTTCATTAGGCCTTATGGCTGGCTTGGTCAACTTGGTTCCCTATCTTGGGTTGGTATTGGGTTTTGTCCCGGCGGCAGTCTTAACTTTTATGCATACTCAGGAGTGGATGCCTGTGGTCGGCGTTGCGGGCGTTTTTGCGTTTGTTCAGGCGATGGAGGGCATGGTTATTACCCCACGTGTGGTCGGTGAAAATATTGGTCTGCATCCGGTTGCGGTGATCTTTGCTGTTCTTCTTGGTGGCGAGCTGTTTGGCCTAGTTGGCATGATCCTCGGTGTTCCTATTGTGGCGGTGTTGAACGTCCTGGTTTCGCACGGCCTTTTGCAATACAAGAAATCCTCCTTCTACAGCTGACAACACTCATTTAATATTCAGTTTTAAAACTTCTATCAAATATTTTTTAAGGATAGAGTTTCTTGCCCGACTTAATGTGGAGATTTTTTTGCGGGTTTATATATATAGTTATCTATATATTCCGATATATATATGTATTAAAATGTGTTTGTTAGTCCTTTCCTGGGAGAATAAAATTAATGTTTCGAATGCTGTTGTTTTTTTTGGTGGCAATTGGGGTGATTCCCTTTCCTGTTAGTGCGGATCATTCACCAAAAATTGAGATTGTTGGCTCGACAACGGTTTTGCCCATTGCTTCCCGGGCGGCGGAGAGATTCGAGAAGCTCCAAAAGATCGAAAAGTTTAAGTCATCGCATCGTTTGCGGATTTTGGTTAATGCGGGAGGCTCCGGGGTTGGCATTCACTCCGTTGCCAAAGGACGGTCAGACATCGGAATGGCTTCTCGCGAAATTTCTCCATCTGAGAGAAAACGGTTTGAAGGTTCTCATCTCAAGGTTCATACGGTGGCTGTAGATGCGGTGGCCTGCGTGATTTCTTCAGAAATTTATGAAGCGGGAATCCGCGATCTTACACGTCAGGAAATTCGCGATATTTATCTGGGAAAAATAAGAAATTGGAAAGAGGTGGGAGGTCCCGATCGAAAAATTGTAGTGGTCGATAAAGAAAGGCATAGGGGAACCCGCCATGTTTTTATGAATTACATTTTTGGTAACCCTACAGCAAAAACTCCTGGGACGATTCTGGTCACTGGATCTAACAACGAAGAGCAGACAAAAATAGCGCAAAGTGATTCTGCCATAGGCATGCTTTCTTATGCCTGGATCAACGATGAAGTGAGGGCGATTGGGATTCGCGATAATAAAAGTATTGTTAATCTTACTCGAGAAACCATTCGAAAAGGTAATTATCCCATTGTAAGGAATTTGAGTTTCATTACAGCGGGAGAGCCCAATGGGGAAGTTAAAGCATTTCTGGAGTATTTAAAAAGTCCGGAAGGCCAACAATTGGTTGAAGAAAGTGGCTACATTCCCTTCACATAACAAACCCAAGTCTATGGAAAACGAGTCGCACGGTATAATGTGGGTTTTTGCGGGTCTGAATCTGATTTTTTTGTGTTGTGCAGGTGGTCTGTTCTTATTTTTGATCTTTGAATCTTATCCGATTTTTAAACTGCACGGTTTTGATTTCTGGCTGGGTCAGGATTGGTGGGTGGGAGAAGCTTACGGAGCATTGCCGATGCTTTACGGTTCTACCCTGGTGACTGCTTTAGCTTGCCTTCTGGTTTTACCACTTGCATTGGCTGTCGCCATTTTCATCTCCGAGTTTTTAACCCCAACAAGCAGGCGATGTGTCAAAGCGATTCTGGAACTCCTTGCCGGAGTTCCCGGAATCGTTTACGGACTTTTGGGTGTTTCATTCCTTTCTCTTTGGATAAAAGATGTATTTGGATTGCTGGATGGCAATACTCTGGCAACCGCAAGCTGTCTGCTTGCGATAATGATTTTACCTACGGTTTTAACTTTATCAGAAGATGCAATGCGCTCTGTTCCTGCGGAGTATCGCGATAATGCTTTAGGGTTGGGGTTGAGCAAATGGCAAACAGCAACCGCCGTGGTTTTACCGCAAGCGTTGCCCGGTATTATGGGTGCGGTTTTACTTGGCATTGGTCGCGCGATGGGGGAAACCATTGCCGTGATGCTGGTTGTGGGCAGTCTTGACCGTATCCCCGATCCTTGGTTTAATATTTTTTCTTCGGCGCAAACGATTCCTTCCAAGCTAGGTCGCGAGGCAGCAGAAGCTATTGGCGAAGGGACGCATTGGAGTGCTTTGATGGCTTTGGGATTAACGCTATTTATAATGGTTCTTTTGATTAACTTCATTGGAAACCGTTTTCTTAAGCGACGGAGTATTTCATGAACCCTGCAACTTTCGAAAAAGGCATGGTCTTTTTCCTTACGATCCTAACCTTATTGGTTTCCAGTTTGCTCCTGATTATTCTTGCAACCGTATTCGCTAAAGGGTTGCCAGCGTTGCATTCGGGTTTTTTAATTGAAGCATCCGAGAATTTTGGTCGTGAAGGTGGGATTATTTATCAATTGATGGGGACGCTGATTTTAATGACGGGAGCTGTTCTGATTAGCTTGCCGGTGGCATTGGGGTCAGTAATTTACCAGACACAATATTTAAAATCGGAAACGGGCAAAGAGATTTGTCGACAGTTTGCGCAGATGCTAAACGCAACGCCAACGATATTATTTGGTCTCGTGGGATATTTGTTCTTTGGCGTGTATCTGGAAACGGGAGTTTCCTGGGTGACGGGATCGTTGATACTTGCTGTGATGATTTTGCCCACACTGCAAGTCAGCATTCGCGAAGCTATAGAAGCTTTGCCCGATCAGTATAAAGATGCAGGGATGGCTCTCGGCCTATCGCCATGGTCGCAAATCAAGACAATTATTATTCCGCAATGTTATTATGGCATCATCACCGGGGTTTTTTTGGGTCTTGCGCGTGCAGCGGGGGAGACGGCGGCGATCATGTTTGCCGCCACTACCTTTTCGGGTATCCACTTGCCCGAATCTTTTTCTGACCCGGTTCCAACTTTGCAAACTCATATGCTGGTGCTGACTCAGGAAGCTGCGAACCCGGAAGCTCTTGCTCAGGCCTGGAGTGCAGGACTGGTTCTTTTATCGCTGGTGTTTTTTCTGACAGTGATGGCGTGGATACTAAGAAGCCGATTGAAAATGGAAGCGGAACTATGAGCCCTGCTATCCAAATCAAAAACCTAACGGTTACTTATGGTTCGATAAAAGTGATTGATGATTTTAGCTGTGAAGTAAAAGAAAATTCGGTAACCGCTATCATCGGTCCGTCAGGGTGTGGAAAATCAACTTTACTTCGAAGCTTGTGTCGGATGAATGACCGCATCGAAGGTTTTAATCTCACGGGACAGGTTTTGGTGCAGGGTGAAAATATTTATCACCCTGAGGTGGATGTTTATGAGTTAAGAAGAAGAGTCGGAATGATTTTCCAAAAACCTTGTGTTTTCCCTAAAAGCATTTTTGAAAATGTTTTGTTTGGCGTAAAACACCGGATTGATAAAAAAGATTGCAATCCTCTTGTAGAACGTGTGTTGACGGAAGTGAACCTCTGGAAAGAAGTAAAAGACCGATTGAAGAGCTTGGCGACAACACTTTCTGTAGGACAACAGCAGCGTTTAGCCATAGCTCGAACGCTTGCTGTAAGGCCAGAAATTTTATTGATGGATGAGCCTACCTCTTCGCTAGACCCTGAGTCTGCAGCGGATATTGAGTCCCTCATTGAATCGCTGAAAACCCAGCATACCATTCTTCTGGTAACGCACTTACACGAGCAGGCCGAAAAGGTTTCTGATAATTTGATATTTTGCAATATAATTAGATAAAGCGTATTTCAAAAAAACCTTTGAGGTTGGGTTTGACAAAGAATAAGGCGAAAAATAAGCAGGGTAAGGCAAGTGTTGCTCTTTCAACACTGGGAGAAAAGCTGAAAACCAGTAACCCAGATATGGCTGAGCATTTTGAATCCATTAAGAATATGGAACTCTCTGTCCCTCGTCTGGTGCAGGTTATTGAAGACCTTTTACCTTACCCCTGGGAAGACCCGGAATTGTTTGAAGAGGGCATCAAACTTACTGCGCAAGGGTTTTATAACGAGGCTATTGCTGTATTTCGCGATGTCTTACGTATCAGTCCCAATGCTTATCCAGCATATCATTTGATGGGCCATGTCTACATGGCTTTGGGGAATCGTAAAGAAGAAATTGAAAACTACCGCAAAGCGGCGCGTCTTAAACCTAATTATCCGCAAATATATATTGACCTTGGAACTGCTTACTGGATGCAGGGGAAGGAAAAAAAATCCTATGCGGCTTTTAAAAAAATTGTTCCTATGGCACCGGACTTTTCCGTTGCGGATTATTGGCTAACTTTTATTTTTGATCGGTTGGGTCGAAATCGAGATGTTTATGAGATGAGTAAAGAAAACCTGGAGGCTCCTCTTCAGGTTTATGCGAGTATAAGCGGTTTGATTGGGCAAGCTTATTTAGAGTTTGGTTGTCATGCTGCCGCCCGACAGGCATTTAAAAGAGCGGTGCGGGTCTGGCCAGAATATGCTGATGGGAATTATCTGCTGGGTGTATTGCATATTAAAAAATTGCGCAACCCCAAGCGGGCGGTGAAATATTTGGAAATGGCTGAACAGCTTTATATTCGTCAGAACAATTTTCAAAGGGCCGCGCTGGTGCATCAGCTTTATCGTCCGAAGGAAGAGGTTCAGGACAAAAACAAAGCCGCAGAGGAGTGGTTGAAGGAGGGATTGCGGTTGCAAAATCTTACATGGTATCAAGCTGCTGTCGACGCTTATCAGATGGCACGGGGGTTCAAGCCAGATTTTCTCGATGCATACTACAATATGGGTGTCGCTTATGGTTGCATGGAAGAAAATGGTATTGACGCTTTGCATAAAGCAGTTTGGGTTTTTAAAAAATCCATAGACCTGAATCCTGAATTTATTCATGCTTATACGGCTTTGGGCGCATCTTATATTAAACAAGGTGATACTAAAGAAGCCATTGAATTGCTGAATCGGGCTGAGAAGGTTTGTCCTAAAGACTCGAATGTCTATTTTTATTTGGGAATTGCCAGCCGCATCAATTCCCAGTTTGAAGAAGCTGTGGTTTATTTGAAAAATGCCGTGGCTTTGAAACCCGATTCGGTTCAGGTGCAATTTTATCTAGGATTGTCTCTCCTTGATGCTAAGTTATATGAGGAAGCCTGCTCTGCTTTTCGTGATGTGATAAGAATAAAACCCGATTTTGCGGATGGACATATGATGCTGGGTAATTTGTATCGTGAAAATATTCCAGAATCCGATAAGTCCGTTTATCATCTAAAAAGAGCGGAGAAGTTATTTATGAAAATGGAAGATTTTCAACGGGTCGGTTATATCCGCCAACTTTTGTCTCGTTCTGCTACAACTTTATAAGACTGTAAATATGAAAACCCACTTCATAATTTTTTGTATCGCCTTCGTCTTGCTGGTGAGTGCCGAGGTTTCGGGTCGGCCTTTGTCTTCTGATATCGATAAGCTGACTGCCGATGAAATGGCGCCTCTGGCTTTAGAAGATTCCATGTACTACAATTTTGACGAATGGTTCGCACGTTTTCAGGGGGAAATCAATCGGCTAGAGTCCGCAACTCCTTCTACAGAAAATCGCGTTGAACTGATGAAGTATTATTTTAATTATACGGGTTTGTTGGGCGAATTGACTCATGCGCTGGCTTTCACCAGTAAGTATCAGGATGCCAAGATTGCTGCTAATTTTATACTCTACAGCCATCGAGTAAAAGACCTGGCGCATGAAGTCCTAGATGATGACTCTAAAACGATAGTACAGGAAGCCGAGGCTGATCTTTTTTTGGGCGCTGCAGAAGGCTATATTGGAATTTTTGAATACGGTCAGGGAAACCTTTTCCAGGCTCTTATAAATGGTTTTCAGGCAGATAACCATCTCGAAAGAGCTTTGCTTCTCAATCCCAATTTAGTGGATGGATATTTTGGATTGGGAATGTACCGGTATGGAAACAGTCGGTTGGGCGGCATCAGTAATTTTATGATGCAAGGCGGTAAGGATCTGAGACAAGTCGGGCTTAATCATATTGAACATGCAATTCTTAAAAAAGCATCGTCTTTGCCGTTAGCCTTAAAAACGCTGGCATGGTTTTATATATCGGAACAGATTAACCCGAAAAATAAAGACCTTCCTTCTGAACACCCGCTATCGCAATACAAATCCCGCCAAAATGCCTGGGCATTATTGATCGAATTGGAAAATCGTTATTTTAAAGGTTCGACCCCGCATCCTCATTTCAAAGGAAACAAAGAAATTGCAATGATGAAAGCCTTGCAATATGTTCTGGATAAAGATTACACAAAGGCTGGAATCGAGTTTGAAAAAGTTCTTACAATCAGTCAGCACTTGAAAAAAAGAGGATTTGAAATCAACCCTCAGTTGATAAGTTCTGTTGAAGCGGGGATCAAGTTCTGTGATCTGATGTTGTCGAAAAAACAGGACAACAGCAACTGCTTAAAAGTTCAGCAACAAATCAATTTCCTCAAAAGTGGTGGTTCAATGGTGGAATATGACTCCAAAAAAATCCGTAGCGAACTGCATGCTGTGTTTTCCGAAGCCCTCCAAGAATTAACCCAAAAAATGAACTGCGGAGCAGTTCCTGCTGCCGTAAAGTCAGAACCTTTTTGAGTAAATGATTAATAGCGTTCTTTTGGCTTTAGATTTTCTCCATTCCTTGGGTGGCCAATTTAAGGTGAGGAAGGCTCTATCGACTAATCTAAAGTTGATTGAGGAGTAGATCTATGAAGACAAGAAAAGTAGGGGCGTCGATTTTTGCTTTGGTGCTGGCGAGTGTGGTTTTTTTTCACTCTCTCCGGATTTGATTATTCCAGACACAGCATTCCGTTGGATGATATTTCCGATGGTGGACCGGGTAAGGATGGGATTCCTTCCATAGATAATCCACATTTCCTGACAGTTGGAGAAGCGGATCAATCTCTGATGCAAAATGAAGACCGTGTTACTGGATTCGTTTTTAACGACCAGGCCCGTGAGTACCCCATCAAAATTTTAAACTGGCATGAAATTGTAAATGATCGCGTGGGCGGAAACCCGGTCGTAATAAGTTTTTGTCCTTTGTGTGGCACCGGTATGGTCTTCGATGCGCATGTGGAGAACCGTAACCTGAAGTTTGGTGTTTCGGGGTTGCTCTATCAAAGTGATATGCTTCTTACGATCACCAAACAGAAATTTTATGAGCGCAAATTAAATCGGAGGCGGTGACAGGGCCGATGACAGGAACCCGATCGAAATTGCTTGCATCGACTCATGCGAATTGGGAAACCTGGAAGAAAAAGCACCCTCAGACAATGGTACTTTCCGACCAAACCGGATTTCAACGTTCATATGATCGTGACCCCTTATCAGGGCTACGAGTCGAGTTCGCGATTGATGTTTGATGTCAATCTTAAGGATTCAAAATATCATCCCAAGGAAAAAGTTATTGGCATTGAACTCGACGGAAAGGCCAAAGTCTATGCTTTTTCAGAATTGAGTAGAACTGGTTCGCCAGTAAAAAATGTTTTTAACAAAGTTCCAATACAAATCCATTACGATCGAAAAACTCAAATGGCAGTTATTAGGGACAGCAAAAATACCGAGCTGCCTTCGGTGGTAGGGTTTTGGCTTGCGTGGTACGCGTTTCACCCAACAACAAAAGTCTTTATTGCGGAACAGAAACAATAATGAGGGAGATAACTCCAATCATAAAAAGATATGACTGACTAGGTTGTTTCAGATTTTTTAAAATCTAGAGAAGCGGAATTAATGCAATACCGAAGGCCGGTAGGTTGAGGCCCGTCTTCGAACACATGACCGAGGTGTGCATCGCATTTACTGCATAGAGCCTCGACCCTGCGCATAAAAAAAGTGGAGTCGTCTTCAGTGGCGACCGATTTTGGATCGGTTGATTGGTAAAAACTTGGCCAACCGGTGCCGGAGTCAAATTTTGTGATGGAAGAAAAAAGGGGTTCGTCGCAACAAGCACAGTGATAGGTTCCGCGATCATGACAATCCCAATATTTCCCTGAAAAGGCCTGCTCTGTTCCTTTTTGACGGCATACTTTGAACTGTTCCTTCGTCAGCTTCTCTTGCCATTCACTGTCAGATTTTTGAATTTTATCTGTCAAAACGAGTACCTTTCCGGTTAGTTTTTTTCTTTAATATACTTCTGAATTTTTTCTTTTGTATCGGGACTAAGAGTTTTCTTTTCTATGGCTTGAGAATTTTCTTTGCCCAGGTTTCGTGCCAGATTTCGTAATGTTTGCAGCTGTCTAATGTAAGCTTGGCATAAGTTGCAGATTGCGAGAGGCATCTTTAAACGAACCCGCCTGCTAAAGGAGATAGTATGATCCATCTCTTCGGAAATCAATGGATAGACATCCTTGCAAGTCATTTTAAAAATGGCCATTAGTAAACTCATAATTATCTCTTGGAGGTTATTCTTTAGTTAACCAGTTGGACTCCATGCATAGTTTGAGTTGATTTCTCGCACGATGCAACATGACCCACAAATTGGTCGGTTTCAGATTAAACTCCTTACATATTTTCTCTGAACTCAACCCTTCTATTTCTTTTAAAACGAATATGTGATGAAATTTTTCTGATAACCCATTCATGCATTTTGCGAGAACCTGTGCGAGTTCTTTATTTTCTGTGGCTTTTTCCGAATCGACGTTCCAGTTGTTGGGGGAGGGAGTCATATGCCCCGTTGTGTCAAACTGGATGCGGTCTGCATCAGCATCGGTAATATCGAGGTTGAGATTTTTTTTCGAGCTTCGGAAACGATCCATGGTTTTATGTTTGAAAATTCCAAATAACCATGTTTTTTCGGTCGATTTACCTGCAAAGGTGTGTTGCGATTTCAATGCAGCGAAGAATGTAACTTGAACTAATTCGTCAGCTACATCCGGGCCTTTGACAAGAACAAGCGTATAGCGATAGAGCATATCGGCATAGTTTTCAACCCATTTTTCTGGCTCCAGCGTTTCTTCGCTCATAAGTCGATAATTCTTATATTGGGTTTAGACTTGAAGGTTCTTGAAGGAGTTAATATACTGGAATTTATGAGTAACACAACTACAGATTCTGGAGAATGCGCCCGCATTTTAAAAGCTCTGGGTGATGAAACCCGATTAAAAATCGTCCAGCTGTTGCTCAAAGGTGAAAAGAGCGTGTCTGATATAGCAAAGAGTTTGAAAATGGGCCAGCCTCAAGCTTCCCACCATCTATCAATTCTAAGGTCATCTGGTCTGGTCGGAACAAGAAGAGAAGGAAATAAAGTGATCAATTTTATCCATCCTGAAAAGTATTTTTTGAGCAAGAAAGAAACTGGCCTCGATTTGGGCTGTTGCTCAGTAAATTTCGACAAGTCCTCTAGTTAAAAGTATCCCGTTTTTCTTTGATTCCGACTTCGTAAATTTGTTTGAGAAATGATTTCATAATCCGGTATGGGTTAAAAGAAATATCGATTACTCGGGCAGGTTCGAAATCTGAAACCATCAGGCTCGAAAGATCTGCCACACCAGAAATTTCTATTTTATCCAGATCATAATTTCCATAACCTTTCAATCGTGCCGCTTCAAGTGCGTATACATTGTCTATGGAAATTTTAAGAATCTCGGCGGCTACGCGATCCAGCGCTGTCATATCTGTAGATGCGAGAAGTACTCCCAAAGGATAAGGGGTGCCATTAATGGGCCCTTGACCTTGCATGGCTTCAATGCCGTCTGCCAGAGTCAGGCAGGGGTTAACATAACGGGCTATGTCGATTAGCATTTTGCCAAATTTAACTTTATCATTTTTGACAAGACAATGCAACATAGGTTTACGTTTGCCGATGACGAGTCCAAATAGATTCTTGATTGCCAAGGTCATTGTCATTTGGCAATGAGATTTTACTTTTGGCAGATTGATGATTCGATCAAATTCCTGCAGACAACCAGCAATTTTCAAATGCGGAACGCCCTCTTCACTTTCAAACGGAACCGGATCGGTTAAAGGAACGATTTTAACGCCATACTTTTTCTTTAGAGGATCATAGCCTGCTTTACTCGCAACCGCCTCGAGACTCCCCAGAGCAGGACTATCACTGATAGTGATTTGTCCAACAGAATAATCCTTGAGTACCCGGCAAATAGACTCAACAACGACCGGGTGGGTGGTTACGCAGTTTTTCGGACTGAATCCTCTGAGAAGATTGGGTTTGAGTAAAACCTTTTGCCCGCTAGCAAACAGGGAGCCTTTTTCATCTATTACCGATAACGCATCTCGGACAAAAGATTCGACTTTGTCGAGGGAGTAGGTATTAATTTTCTGTAAATGGACCTTGGATTTCATGCAATCTATTATAGCTATTTCAGTGAAATATTTTAAGGATAAATGATATTGGTAGTGGCGGGATTAGGAGGGTGAGTAAAGGGTGTTATATATGCCTTGGTTTCTCAGCACATGTTTCACATAACGCCTTGTTTCGGGGTAGGGGATGGATTCAATGAACACATCAAGATCATTTAAATGGCCAAATCGTTTCAGCCATTTTTTAAGGACATGCGGACCGGCATTGTAGGAGATTAAGATATGCGTTCCATTCCCACCAAAGCGTTTATTTAACTGACTGACATATTTCACGCCGAGCCGGATGTTCAAGTCGGGTTCGAATAGTACATCTGCTTTAAACGGTTTTTTTAACTTGGTCTTTGGATAAAGCTTTTTGCCGGTAGCAGGCATGATCTGCATGAGTCCACGTGCCCCAGCAGGGGAAAGGGCCTTGCTGTCAAACAGGCTTTCCTGCCTTATAATAGCATTCACAAAAAAAGGATCAACTTTTCGATACTTTGAGTTGGAAGCCACGGCCTCCTTGTAAGCAAGGGGGAAAAAGTATTTCCAGAAACGGGGGGATAGAGTACGCTCGCCCGATTTGGTGGCAAAGTCTTTATACAATTGTAATAACTTGAGCGATTCGGGATAGCCGCCGGCTTTATGATAGAGATTCGAAAGCCATAATACGCCGGTCAAGTTTTTTCGAATGGATTTTTCAAGCCGCTGTATTTCCTTCCTTGCTTCCCCGATCAGCCCGATTGCAGACAATTCCTGTGCCCGGATATGATAAAATTTTTCCCGGTTATCGAGGTCTCGCCCCAGCTTGACAGGTTTTTCGGGTTCCATTTTTTCTGAGTTACTTCCTGGGAAAGATACTCCTTGTAGTTGTTCTTTGGCACGGATTCCGTGAAAGGTGTAAGGGTAAAGAGTGGCAACGTTATTCAAAAATTCCTTGGCTTTTTCCTTGTTGCCGATTTTTTCTGCTGATTTAGCGCTCCAATACAAATTGTATTCGATGAAAGGTCCGTTTGGAAAACGTTTAGCAACATCCTGAAACCGGTCAAAAGCTTTGTCGAATTTCCCATCGATATAATTTACCCACCCAAGTCGCCAGCCCGCCCATTGGCCGTAAAAAACGTCAGGATATTTATTTAGCGCCGCTTGGTATAGTTTTAAAGATTCGGGATAGTTTTTCTGCTCTTCATAAATTTTCCCCAGAAAAAATAACGATTTAACAGCTCGCTCCGAAGAGGGATCTTCATTGGCAACTTCCTTAAAATATTTTGCTCCGGCGAGTGGCTTTCCAAGGTTCCAAAGGTTGCGACCAATGTTAAATTTGGCCTTCTGAATTTTTGCGTGATGTGGGTAGAGTTTTGAAAAGTCTTGCAATGCAATGTTAGCCGTTATTCTGTCACGCAATCCGCGATGGGCATTGGAGAGGAAGAAGTAAAACCTTCCCGGCATGAGATTGTTGGATTTTTTAATCTCGCCAATCTCAGCAATGATTTCTTTGTAGCGAACTCCTTTGAACAATTGTTCGATTCGTTCGGTGTGTTCGCGTAAAGTCAACGGAAGCTCTTTTACTTCTGGCAATGCAGTGAGTTTTTTTATTGAGGCTTCGGCACCCGCGGTCAAGTCGTGATTGGGGTACTTGATATGGAGTTGCCGGTAATTCAAATAGGCTTCGGTTTTTTTTTCAAGTGTATTCTGGTGCTCGGCTAACTTGAAAATGAGATCGGGTAGATATGAGCGAAATCCTTTATGACGGAAAGAAGTTTTTAAGTCTGCAATCAATTTTTTTAATACGTCAGTGGCTTGAGTGTGGGATTTGGTTTGTATGTAGATATCAGAGATAATAATTTGTGCTTCTGGGTAGAGTTGTGTTTTAGGGAAATCTTTAAGGAGTTGCAGTACATGTGTTTTTGCCTGCTCATACTTTTCGCCCTCAAATTCTGCCTTGGCGAGGTTTAGCAGGATGTAATCTTCAATCTCTGGATATGATTTCAGTAGAGGCGTTAAAACTCCAATGGCCTTTTCATGTTTGTTGTTCTGGATATGAATGAGACCGAGCAAAAACCGCGAGCGTTTGTTTTCTATGGAATTCGGCGCGGTATTTTGAATAGCGAGAAATTGGTTTTTAGCTTTGGCCCATTCCTTTTTAAGGAAAAGCTTTTTGGCTTGTTCAAAATCCTCAGTTATGTTTTTAGCCTCTGTTTCAGTGCCGAAACTGAAAGAAAGAAAAATAGCTAAAAGGCAGGCTGCTATATTCGGCAGGCGGGAGAGTAGTTTTTTGCTGAGAGATTCGGGAGTGTCTTTTTTGTCTACAGCGATGATTTGCGCTTCTGGCATTTTTCGAAACCAGGTGAGTTGGCGTTTGGCATAGTGACGGGTTTCCCGTTTTATTTCATAAATCGCTCTTTCCAACGTTAAGTCACCTTGGTGGTATCGAGTCATTTGAGAATAGCCGATGCTTTTTAGAGGTTTCAGGTCAGGCGAAAATCCGCGATCCAGAATGTTTTTGACTTCACTTTCGAGTCCGGCTTCGATCATATCATCCACACGCTGGTTAATTTTTTCATAAAGCTCTGCTCGGTTCCACTCAAGGATGAATGTGTGGATAGGAAAGCCGGTGTCTGTAGACGAGTCTTCTTTGTGAAACTCTGAAAATGGCTTCCCGGTTTCTTTGTAAACTCCTAAAGCTCTTTCGATTCTCAAAGAATCGGTTTCCGAAATTTTTTCAGCAAAATCTGGATCTATTACTTGTAACTCTTTATAAATTTGCTCAACTCCTTGCCGCAGAATTTCCTGTTGTATTTTTTTTTGGGTTTCTTTAGAAATTTCGACTGCGCAGTCGTAGTCCTGAATCAGTACTTTCAGGTAGAGTGCAGTGCCGCCAACAATGATGGGGATTTTATTACGACTCATCAGGTCGTGTATGACTGCTGATGCCTGCGTTTTAAAATCGAAGGCGTTAAATTCTTCATCGGGTTCTAGAATGTCGATCAGATGATGCGGAGTGTCCTGCCTTGCGCTAGCTGGATGTTTGGCGGTGCCGATATCGAAATGCTTGTAGACCTGCATGGAATCGGCACTGATAATTTCTGTGTTCAGTTTGCGTGCCAGTTCCAAAGCCGTCTCACTTTTCCCCGATGTGGTTGGTCCCGTCAATATAATTAAAGGAATCATAAATTTCCTGCATCTCCTTAGAATAGCTTCCGTCGTTATTATAAACGTAGAGTGGCGAATCGACTATTAAATCGCTTTTCTTTTCTTTGATAGCATCCACGATAAAAATTTTAGCTTCCGCATTTTGGTTTCCGTGAATGAAACGAATGCGACTGGGGATTAATTTCCGGGATTCAAGCTCGGCTAATGTTTCTTGTAATCGAATGGGGGGATAAGCCAGAGTGATATGGCCGCCCTTTTTTAAAATGGGTTGGGCTTTGTCGAGCATCGATGGCAAGCTGAGCTTTAGCTCGTGTCGGGCAATGGCTTTTCCTGGGTCTGGATTCGTTCGGCCTGAATTTATTTTTCGATAGGGCGGGTTAGACACGATCAAATCAAACTGCTCGATATCTACTCGCTGTGCCCAATCTAGAAAATCGTCATGGACGATTTTTATTTCCATCTTATTTGTAGAAATATTTTTCTCTGCGCTTTCAGCGGAGGCATCCTGAATTTCTATGCCCGTTACTTTGAGTGTCGGTTCACGAAAAACTATGAGAATGGGAATAATGCCGCAACCGGTACCGATATCGAGAACTTTCTGATCGGGGAGCAATTGGGCAAAATCGGCCAACAAAAAAGGTTCGATAGAGTAACGGTAACCGAAGTCATTCTGAATGATGATTGGATCTTTAATCGTATTAGTTGCGTTCATGGGGGAAAAGGCGATTTTACAATGTCTTTCGTCTCAAAGTTTAGCGCACCCTATGTTGAGCATCAACCTTTTGCGTATTAGAACTATTTTTTTATTAAGAGTTAATTGCTATACTGGCACTTCCATGTAATAGACTTAAAAGGCTTGGAGTGACTGATGGATATTCTTGTGGTCGAGCAGGTTTGGGCAATTGTTTTGTTTTTGCTGGGAGCCTTTGTACTCAATATCTGTAGTCGTCTGGAGAGAAAAGAGCAAGAGTTTCTTAAAGATCCGCGCAACCGCTATGGCAAACGAAAATCGGATATGGTCAAACCCAAAACGCTTCGTGGTACCCTTATTACTTTAAAAGGTACAGGCCTTTGCTTAGGCGACATGATTCTTTTCGTGATGCACGTCTAGCCACTCGGCGTGGGGCCAATAGCTCGATTCCCGTATAGCGACCCATCACATTAAAGCTTCTGGATATGTTTCTATGATCCCCTCTTTTATAAAGACTCAAACCCGATCGTTTGATGGCTGGGGGAGTTTTAAAATCCATACCCCATAATATTGCCTCCCACTCTAGTGGGCTGGCCATGGTAGGTATTCCCGCCATGATTTTTTTGTTGTTAGGATAATAGCCATTGGTTCTTTCTCATAAACGATAGGGTATTGTCGTAGGGTTATGAGTAAGCCGTCTTCTGGCACCGTGATCTCTTCCAGTCTTTTGCCGCTATATATGTCGCGGACTTCGCCGATTTTTTGTCCCTGTTTTAAGTGGCTACCGACTTTTACTTCTTTTAGAAACATTCCTGCGGTTGTGGTTCGCACAGATATTTCTTCATCGGATTGATAAATTCGAGTATTGGTTTTATGCTTCGGTTTTTTGTTGCGGTGGTCTTTTAATATTCCTTCGGCTTTCATAAAGTTCAGGATGCCTTGAAACAAGGTTTCGCATTGTTGTGGATTGATGGTTCTTGGCGACCCGGTCGACACTATCACCGAAGACATGTCCTGCAATTGGTGGAACAGGTTGACTTTTTGGGTTGATGATTCTTTTTGTCGGCGCACGGTTTCTATTTGTAAATCCTTGCACATTTTTTTTGTTCTACCATCTGGCTTATAGGTCTGGATATGAGGTGCATCTTCATAATGCGGTGGCGCGGATTGCAAAATAATTCCCCAGAAAGAATCCTTTGTATGCTGCCAAATAGTTGAGGCGATGGCTTCGGCGGTTTCGCCATCAGGATTGCCAGGAAAAGCGAGGTCCATATCCATCCCATCCAAGGGCGAAAGTCGCGAGCCAGATCGCACGGCGTTGGCATTGACCACGGGAAACGTTTGTACTTGCCCGGTTAAAGTGTAGTGAGGGTGAAGGCCCTCCATAATACTGTCGAGAAATTGAGTGAGATGAGAATTCAGGAACAACCCATTCAAATGATCCCCTTGTAATCCACTGACGATGGATAAGGGTTCGCCGGATTTTCCCCAAGTATTTTTATAAAGTTCAAGATCACCCCCGAACGGATTTGGCAATGTCAGTATTTTTTCTTTCATTGTTCGCTCAAACTCTTGGCAATGCGGACGAGGGGTGAACCCTTCTGCGCCAAGGGGTGTTCGCGAAGCGTGAATAGTAAGCCGGAGCAGTGGGTCACAATTTCTTCCAGCACGTTGCCTGTTATTGGGTCGATGAGTTTGCCAAGGTTGTCGCCTTTTTTAAGGACTTGTCCCACTTCTACCTGTTTGATGAATAATCCTGAATGGGATGCCTGCACCATTGCGACTTGATCGGGTTGCACCTGTTTGGGTTCTTTAATTTTTTCAGGTGGCGGGGCGATGTTGAGGGTTCCGGTGTAATGCAGGAGGTTCAACATCCCATTAAAAATTTGATCGCCTGTGTTTTGGTGGATGCGATGGCAAATTCCAGTTTCTATAACCAGAGCAGGAATTTTTGCACGGTTCAGATTAAACCCCAGAGTCGATTCGAATATATCTGCGTTGGGGTGAACCCATATCAAATCCACATTGGATTTTTTTGCCATCGGCAGCAGCTTCTTTTCAAAATCTTTGATGATTCGTATTTGTGGCAACTCCATCAGGTGAAGGTTACTGGAATGGAAATCGATGACGATGTCAGAGGACGATTGTAAATCGTCGAACAGAGTTTGTGATGTTTCAACAGCAAGAGAGGGGCTTTGTCCTGGGCCGAAAGTGCGGTTGATATCTAAAGAAAAAAAAGGCCAGAGCCGCGTGGAACTTTCTAATGCCTGCGAGTTCACCGCCGGGTAAATATTTATTTCACCTTGAATAGCGTTTGGATTGGTGGTTTCTAATTCTTTCAGATATTGCGTCAGCCTATGGCAAATATAGAGGCCTTCCAGCTCATCGCCGTGGAGTCCTGTTATAAATGAGACTCGCGGTTTGTTGGATTGCGCGGGAAAAACATGCTTAAGAATTTCAATCGGTGGGCCGAGCGGACTTTTAACGGAAAGGATAGATTGAGTTTTCACGGGCATATCTTTCTGGTTTACTGAATGCGACCTTTTTTTATTTCGATTTTCATGGTATCGATTTTTCGTTTCAGTGTATTGCGATTGATGCCTAGAGACTTGGCGGCGGCGATTTGTTTGCCGGAAAAAGTTCCGAGAATAATTTCAAAAAGATGTTTTTCTATCTTTTGTATGAGTGTGTCATACAACATTCCTTCTTCGTTGTTATTTTGAAGAAAGTCGCGGATGAGCTGTTTCAACCGGTCATCCCATTGACTGAGGGAATCGCCTTTTTCCTGAAAATGTGGCGGTAAATGTTCCGGCAAGATAGGGCCGGAAAGGGCCAGCATCACCGCACGTTTGATAACGTTTTCCAATTCGCGGATGTTTCCTTGCCAGTGATAGCCACTCAGAATGCGTACTACATCGTCAGACAGGTATACCGTGCCACGGGCCAATGTCTTTGAGTAGCGGCGGATAAAATGATTTGCCAGTAGAGGCACGTCTTCGAGTCTTTCCCGCAATGGCGGCATATCGATATGGATGACATTGATGCGATGGTATAAATCTTCGCGAAACTTTTTCAGGTTCATCATATCGAGGAGGTTCTGGTTGGTCGCGGCGATGATGCGCACATTTGCGCGAAGTGGTTCTTTGCCTCCGACTCGATAGTATTCATTGTCTTGCAGGATGCGCAGTATCTTGGCTTGCAGTTGCAGTTCCATATCCCCAATTTCATCGAGAAACAGAGTGCCGCCATCGGCCTGCTGAAATTTACCAATTTTTGTTTCGACTGCACCGGTGAACGCGCCACGTTCGTGACCAAACAATTCTGATTCCAAAAGTTCTCTGGCAATGGCGGCGCAGTTGATACATATAAAAGGTTTGTCTTTTCTTTTTGAATAGTGGTGCAGAGTGCTGGCGATCATTTCTTTGCCAGTCCCACTTTCACCTGTAACCAGGATGGATAGATCCGAACCTGCAGATTTGCCGATGGTCTTGAAGATTTCCTGCATGCTTTTGCTTTTGCCGATGATGGCATCGTTTTCTGCTGAAGTAGGCAGACTTTCTGAAGTTTTCACTTTTTCAGGCTGAGTATGGGCGTTTGCTGCCTCCGCTTTTTCTATTAGCTTGTAAACATCGTCAAAGTCAAAGGGTTTGGAAAGGTAGTCGTAGGCTCCCAGACGCATTGCTTCGATGGTATTGTTCATGGAGTCTTGAGCGGTCATCATTACGATTTTAAGTTCTGGGCATATTTGTCGGGACTGCTCCATCAACTCGAGGCCATTGATACCTTCCATGAAAATATCTGAAAACATCATGAGATATTTATTTTTATGGAGTTGTTCTAGGGCTTTTTCGCCGCTGGTTGCTGTGTCGACGATGTATTTATTTTTCTCTAGACCTTTTTTCAGGACCCAGAGAATATTTTCTTCATCATCGACAATGAGAATTTTATGTGGCTTCATTTTATTAGTTTATCATCTCTGTCGGGTCGGAAGAAAAACTTGTACGGTGGTTCCCAGTCCTTTTTCGGAAGTGATCTTGATTTTCCCGTGATGGTCTTCGACGATTTTTAAGGAGATGGGCAAACCCAGCCCACTACCTTTACTTTTAGTGGTGTGAAAGGGAGTGAACAGTTTTTTCTGTGTTTCTTCGTCCATGCCTTCTCCCGAATCTATGATTTCTACGGCTATATTATTCCGGGGAACACTTGCGATTGGAGTTTTCACGGCAAAGCCTGAACTAACTCGGGTGATAATTTGCAGGGTTCCACCTTCTCGCGAGGCTTCGATAGCATTTTTGATCAGATTCAGAAAGACCTGCTTAAGCTGATCCTCATCGGCTTCAATGAGGGGCAGGCTGGGATCGTAGACTTGCTGAAACCGACCCTTTTTGCGTTCGAAGGTTTCTTTTTCCAGTATTAGGATATCTTCGAGGACTTTATGGATATTCGTATCTTTGAGTTTAAGCTCAACAGGTCGGGCCAGATCCATCATGCGCTTGACCAGCAGGTTAATGCGGTCGACTTCGGTTATGACCACATCAAGATATTCGCGGTGCTCTGTTTTGCGGATGTCCTGGCGTAGCAATTGTGCTGAGCCGCGGATGCCTCCCAGTGGATTTCTGATTTCATGTGCAAGGCCCATTGCCAAGGCACCTAGGTTATTTAGATGATCTGCGGGTCGTTGTTGCTCTTCCAGCTCCCGGATCAGACTCATATTTTTTATCAGTATTATTACACCCTGAATGGAGTCGTCAGATTCAAGATAAGGGGATATAGTCAGGTTGACAGGGAATTGTATTGCGGCAGTTTTTCGTGCCCCATTTGCCTCTACATCGTGATAGGAGGCCCCTGTTACAAGTACCTTACGAACCTTATCGAGGATCTGTGGCTGTCTTGGGAAAAGTTCTTCCAAGGGCCGGTTGGCAATGGCATCCCTGGATTTGTGGAACATATCTTCAATGGCCAGGTTGCTATGTAAAATCGAAAGCGAAGGCGATACCAGAATTAATCCATCAATGACGGAGAAGAAAATATTTTGGTGAATGCGGTCGGGTTCTTTCATATGTCTGGGCTATTTGGAAGCCTTGGCCTTTTTCGATTTTCCACCGGAATAAGGACTTTTGGCCGTTGACTTTTTTACTGGAGCAGGGGCGGGTTCGGCTTTTGCTTTTTTATCTGCTACTGGGGCTTTTGCGTCAGCAGCCGGAGCAGGGGCGGCATCGTCACTGCTTTTGGACTGTTTACCTTCTTGTTCCCAGCCTTTTTTGCGAGCTTCTGATGGATATTCGGAAGTGTACCACCCGGAACCTTTGAGGATGAACCCGGATGCGGAAACGATTCGGCGCACTTTGCCATTAGCTTTATCATCGCAGCCTAAGCCATTGCAGGTTTTAAAGGGTTTTGCCGAGATGGCCTGCATGGCCTCAAAGGTAACTCCGCACTTATCACATTCGTACTCATAAATGGGCATGAATCATACTCTCCAGAAAGATTTAGGGTCGATTATTGAACTTTGCAGAAAATCTGCTTTAAACCGGGGTGAGCCATTTGCGGAAATCTACATTGGAGCCGCGGGCTATCTCGAAAAAGGTTTGCTGAATCTTATCTGTAATGGGTCCTTTCTTACCGGAACCAATGACGCGATTATCAATTTCGCGGACAGGGGTTATCTCTGCCGCAGTTCCGCTAAGAAAAAATTCTTCCGCGATATACAACTCGTCACGAGTGATGTTTCTTTCTTCTACTCCGATACCGAGCTCATGGCAAATTTGAATGACCGCGTCTCGTGTGATTCCATCCAAGTTTGAGCATGAAAGAGATGGAGTATGCAGTTTGCCTTTGGAATAAATAAAAATATTTTCTCCAGAGCCTTCAGATACAAAACCACTAGGGTCGAGTAATATGCCTTCATCATATCCATCGCTGTGGGCCTCGGCCTTGGCTAGAATGGAGTTGATATAATATCCACAGGCTTTGGCTTTGGTCATACTGATGTTTACGTGATGTCGAGTGAAAGAAGAAATGCGTACACGGATTCCTTTCTCGAGTCCGTCTTCGCCAAGATAAGTTCCCCACGGCCATGCCGCAATGGCACAACGAACATCAACGCCTTTCGGGTTCAGTCCCATTTTATTATCCCCGAGAAAAACAATGGGGCGGATGTAGCATTCCTCTAGCTTGTTTTCGCGAACAACCTGAAGAATGGCATCATGGATTTCTTTGTTAGAAAAGGGGACTTTGATTCCAAGGATGACGGCAGACTGAAACAAACGATCGACATGCTCCTGAAGCCGAAAAATGGCGGAACCATTTTCTTTGGAACTGTAACAACGAATTCCTTCAAAAACTCCCAAGCCATAATGCAGGGTATGAGTGAGTACATGGACGTTGGCCTCGTGCCAGGGAACTAATTTCCCATCCATCCAGATTTTTTCTGATTTTTCCAAAGGTGCCTCTTATTTGATAGAGATGGTGTTATTTAGCCTAAATAGTGTAAAGTTAGATATTATTGGCCATTAGGCCGAAAATCAAGGCAAATAAATGCGTTGACATGCTATTATAGGTTTGATATTTTCCACCCTTTGCATTTGTTATTTAAGAAGGGGCCGCTAGCTCAGTTGGTAGAGCACTTGACTTTTAATCAAGTGGTCGAAGGTTCGATCCCTTCGCGGCTCACTTCTTAACTTTTTTCAATAAATTGAATGTCCCCATCGTCTAGCCTGGCCCAGGACACCGGCCTTTCACGCCGGCGACGCGGGTTCGAATCCCGCTGGGGACGCCAATTTA
>DUZG01000024.1 GCA_013349585.1 Nitrospinota bacterium
GGGTATTTTCACGACATATAAAGGCCGCCGTAATTATGCATTTTTTTGCAAAGAATTCACTCTAGATAACGGTAGCTCTCGCCTGCCACTCCATTTAAAGGCTAAATTTATAGCTTTTCAGCCATATTGATGCAGATGGCCTTATCTCACAAGGCATTGCCAGAGGGGGGGTAGTCGTGGAAATTCTTTTCCACAAAAATTGTTAATAATCTGTGGAAAAGTTTGGGAGTACTTGAACTAGCCAAGCTCAATTAAGGCTTTCAGGTTCCCCGATTAGAAAGTAGGCAAAAAAAAATACCACTGATTAATAAAGGCTTGAGAGCTAGCATAGTGGAAGTAGATCAACACCCACTTACCTTACAAATATTGTATTCTCTTTCACTATAGCCCACCAACATACATAACACCCTACAGGGCATCGAGTTGGGATCAAGAATGTGACCTTAAAAACGTAGCTTCTATGATTCTCGCGTTAGGAGGCACAACATTTTTTGTATTTTTTACCGCTTCCACAGGGGCAAGGATCGTTTCGCCCGACTTTAGCTTCCTCGCGGATAAATGTTTTCGGTTTTTTCAAGGGTGTCACAGGGACTGGTGGGAGAGTCGAGTCTTTTCTACTATAAACCCAGTGCCCGTTGACCTTATAAAAACGCGAAGATTCACGCAAGGTCTGTGGCGTGCCATCCTTTATATAGTGGGCGATAAAGTCGACCTGACCTTCGTTATCCTCGCTGCCACCTTTTCGAGTACCTGCTATCTCCAGTTTTTTCCATTCGGCCTCTTGATCTATCAAGGATGATTCCAGTCGGGCCATTTCTTTTTTTTCTTCGGGGTGACTGGTCAAAACCAGATATTCCCAGTTTTTTTGTGCAAAAGCAGTGTACCGAGAACGCATCAAGTCTTCTGCCGTATCGGCAAAACCTGTACCACGAATCAAAGGACCGCAGCAATCAGTGTAAGGAAAATCAGAACCGCAGGGACAATCTTTCATAATTAATTCCTAGGAGTATTGTTCAAATTATTGCAAAGGATTTGAGCTGCAAGGTCAGTATAAATTTTACGACTAAAATTAAAACTCTGGTAGGATTTTAATATGGACAATAACTTTTTCGGGAATTTATTCAGCCCAAAAAAAAACTTCTGGCAAAGAAACTGCCTCGTCATCATTACCCGTGCTTACCCAGCGCCGGAATTCAGAGGGTTGAAAAACTGGATCAACACTCCCCCTATTGCATCGATGCGGCAATTGCTTGGGAAAGTGGTGCTGATTGATTTTTGGACTTACTCCTGCATCAACTGCCTGAACGCAATGCCTTATGTGAAAACCTGGCACAAAAAATATAACCGCCACGGTCTTGTGGTTCTGGGAGTACACGCGCCAGAATTTGGTTTTGAAAAAAAATATCAGAATGTTCTACAAGCAGTTAAAAAACATCAGATAAGGTTTCCCTTAGCTCAGGATAACGGATTTCGTTTATGGCGGGCATATAAAAACCGCTATTGGCCGGCGCTATATTTAATCGACCGACAGGGAAGAGTCCGTTACATGCATTTCAGGGAAGGGCTTTATCAGGTGACCTAATCAGCAATTCGCCAATTGCTAAAAAATTCCTAAAGTTTTTTCCTGTTAAAAGGGAACGCAGGACGTTGGCCTTTACGCTCTGCCAGTCGGGCACTTTGTTTTTCCTGTTCTTCCATTTTTTTTTTTTCGTTTTTTTCGAAAACTTTATCCGCGCTTTTTTTCTGATCCTTATTTTCCATAAGCTACCTCCTGCTTTCTAAGATAGCCCAAATCCCAGACAATCTCAACTTTGCTCAAACATCACCCCGCACAAAACAAGCGACTATTTTTCAACTAGTTGTGGTAAAATTTCGACTATGATTGACCGTCGTCTAGCATCCAACTTCAACTGGTTGTACTTCTTGAGCATCCTGCTTGCATCGGTGATTGGGGTGGTCGCTATCTATAGCGCCAACCATGCACGCCCTGAAGAATTTTTTCGCGGACTATACATCAAACAGATTTATTGGATCGGCTACGGCCTCATTGCCATGCTGATTGCTCTGGCGTTGGACTACCGCTGGTTCAGCCGCTACGCCTATCTCATTTACGCATTGACAATTATCGGACTGGGTTATGTTTTAGTCAACGGTGTCGTGGTGTCAGGGTCTAAACGTTGGATACATATTGGTTCGCAAAGCTTTCAGATTTCTGAGTTTGCCAAGATTGATATCATCATCACCCTTGCAAAATATTTTGAGTCGGAAAAACTTTCAGGCCAATATACTCTGCGCGACCTTATCGTCCCTGCCCTGCTAACCGCTACAATAGGCGGATTAATCGTCGTACAACCGGACCTGGGCACCACCATGATGATTCTGTTTATCTTTCTTGCATTCATTGTGGCTATCGAAATCAATCGTGCGACATTGATCAAGCTGTTTATTGGCGGACTTGCTTTAGCACCTACACTGTGGTTTGTTCTTAAGGACTACCAGAAAGCAAGGTTGCATACCTTATTTAACCCCGAACTAGACCCTTTAGGCGCGGGTTATCACTCGATTCAGTCTAAAATAGCAATTGGCTCAGGAGGGTTTTGGGGCAAAGGATTATTCGCTGGCACTCAGAGTCGACTCAACTTTCTCCCGGAAAAGCATACAGATTTTATTTTTTCCGTTTTCGCGGAGGAAACCGGATTCTTTGGTGTGATACTTCTTATTTCCTTGTTCGTGTTCATCATATTAAAAGGATTGAACATTGCCTTTCGCGCTGCCGATCGTTTTGGGTTTTTCCTTTCTCTGGGTCTTATCATTTCAATTGCCTTCTATATAATTTTTAATGTCGGCATGACCATAGGAATCTTCCCCATCACCGGCATACCTTTGCCTTTTATGAGTTATGGAGGATCCTCCCTCATCACGAATTTTTTTGCAATTGGCTTGCTGTTGAACGTGGAAATGCGCCGCACTCTCCACTAGCGACGAGCCGCCGCGAACAATAGATAAACACCCAAAAAGCTAACAGCTATCATTAAGCTTTGCCAGATTCCCTTATATTTCCTACTCTGTAAGGGGAGTTTTATCAGGCTCTGAAGCTTGTAGCGTGTTATAATTTTCCCAACTCCCTTATCTATCAATCAGGAAAAAATCTATCAATCAGGAAAAACTTATGTCTTCGGAAATATTCATCAATTCAAACCAGCGTGAAATTCGGGTTGCCTTGATGGAAAACAACCTATTGGTCGAATTGTTCATCGAACATAACGCCCATAAGGGAATTGTCGGTAATATTTACAAAGGCAAAGTGACCAAAATTCTTCCGGGGATGCAGGTCGCCTTTGTAGACATCGGCCTTGAGAAAGCCGGGTTTCTCTATGTAGGTGACATTGATGTGGTAGACATGCTTGGACTAGAAGAAGACGCTTTGGCACCGCCACCCATTGCAGAAGAAGACAAAGACCTTCCCTTCGAAGGAAAACCCGGGCGCACCCACCATGATGTAAAAATTCAGGATATTCTCCAAGAGGGCCAGGAAATTCTGGTACAAACTGCGAAAAACCCTTTAGGAACCAAGGGTGCGCGCATCACCAATTACATCACGCTTCCCGGGAGGCATGTGGTCTACATGCCTACGATCAATCATATAAGTGTTTCTCGACGAATCGAAGATGAAACCGAAAAAGAACGTTTAAAACAACTTATCAGCGAAGTCGGCAACGAAGGAGCAGGTTATATCGTCCGCACAGCCGGTCAGGATGCCTTGAAACCCGATTTCGAATCGGATGTGAATTTTTTGCACCATCTATGGGAAAATCTGAAAAAAAAATCCCAAGACATCAGCGCACCTCATCTAGTCTACGAAGACCTCAACCTAATTTTTCGATCTATCCGCGATCTATTCACCAATAACACCGAGCGACTGGTCATTGACTCAAAATCAGACTACGAAAAATGTCTGGAGTTTTGCACAACTTACATGCCGCATCTATCGGATAAAATTGAATTATATAAAGACTCGATGCCGATGTTCGATCATTATGCTATCGAGTTGGATATCAACCGCGCATTGGGGCGCACCATCTGGTTAAAGTCTGGAGGTTACATAATCATAGACCAAACCGAAGCCCTGATTGCCATTGATGTCAACACGGGAAAATATGTCGGGCACAGTGATCCAGAGGATACGATTCTTAAAACCAATCTTGAAGCTTTAAAGGAAGTGGTCTACCAGCTGCGCCTCAGAAATATTGGTGGTATCATCATTGTAGACTTCATTGATATGGCTAATGAAGAAAACAAAGAGATCGTATCGAATGCTCTAAAACAAGCTTTGAAGAGTGATCGTTCACGCACCCGCATCCTGAAAATTTCTGAACTGGGCTTGGTGGAGATGACTCGGAAACGCGTTCGCGAAAGCCTGGTGCAGACTTTATGCGATCCCTGCGATTACTGCGATGGGAAAGGCTATATTAAAAGCCCTACAACCATCTGCTATGAAATCATCCGCGAAATCCAACGCAGAGGCAACGACACCATCACCAATAAAAAGCTTGAAATAAAAGTTCACCCTGTTGTTTACGACATGTTGTTTGAGGAAGAAAGCGGATTACTGGAAGAAATGGAAAAACAAAATAGCCTTGAAATCACCTTTAACGTCAATCCAAAGCTCCACCGCGAAAAATACTATATCGAAACCTCATGAAAAAAATCAGACTTCATAGAGACAATCTTTCTCTGCAAATTAGCTTTGCCACAATGATTCTGGCAATATTTTTTTCAGGATGCGGAACGGCAGGCAAAAATTTTGACGAGTCACTTTACGGCAACATCGCAAAAGGCACGACCACCCACAAGGAAATCCAGGCCATGTTTGGCCCTTCGTTTAAAAAGGGCATCCAAAATGGATACCCCGTATGGACCTACGAATATAACCACGTCAACTCCTTCGGCTCCGACATCATCAAGGATATGATTATCATCTTCGAAAAAAATGGCGTAGTTAAGTCTCACCAGCTAATGACCAACACCCCAAAATAACGACTTCAAAATAAATGTTAGGCTTCTCTTCAACTCAGTCGCGCACCCTGCATTTGACATGGATCGCATTTTTCCTGACATTTGTAGCGTGGTTCAACATGGCTCCGTTCAACACTACAATTATGTATCAGTTGGGGCTGACGCAAGCTGAACTAAATATTTTGATGATTTGTAATGTGGTTCTCACCATCCCCGCACGCATCGTCATCGGTTCTTTGACCGATCAATACGGCCCGCAAAAAGTTTTTAGCGGACTGCTCCTTTTTTCAGGGGTAGTTTGCATTGCCTTTTCCCTTTGCAAAAGTTTTGAAGGCCTATTGGTCACTCGTCTGCTCATGGGAGTGGTCGGCGGCGGATTCGTAGTAGGAATAAAAATGATCGCAGAATGGTTCCCGAATAATAAAATGGGAATAGCCCAAGGCATTTATGCGGGTTGGGGGAACTTTGGTGCAGCTGCAGCCGCCTTCTCCCTACCTCTCATTGCTCTGCCTTTTTCTGTCGATATTGGCTGGAGAATCGCCACCGCTTTTTCCGGCGTTCTTTGCATTCTCTGGGCATATCTTTATTTTCGATTTTGTCCGGATATTCCTGAAAGAAGTCATGATTTTGAAATGGCAATACACAGCACCATCAAAGTCTATTCCAGAAAAGACCTGTTCTTGCAATCTCTTATACTAATACCCATTTACGGTTCTCTTGCATTATTTGTATGGAAACTGTCTGGGCACCCCTTCAGATTAATTGCCTCTCCACTATCATGGCTATTGATGTCGGGACTATCAGGAATGCTTGCGATCCAGATTTTCCGCTGCTGGAAGATCAATTTACCCAGCATTGAACAGCCGAACGCCGGTGAAGAAAAGTATTCATTCAGCCAGGTCACTATTTTAAGCATGGTCTATTCCCTTACCTTCGGTTCCGAGCTGGCTATCGTTTCAATTTTCCCACAATTTCTGGAAACAACTTTCTCCCTTTCAGTAGGGGTGGCAGGAATGCTGGGAGCCAGTTATGCTTTTATGAACCTGTTAGCTCGTCCTGGCGGCGGCTGGGCTTCTGATCGGTTCGGTCGCAAAAAAATACTCATTTTTCTCGTTCTCGGCGGCATGGTGACCCACGGATTCATCGGAGAAATAAACTCTACCTGGCAACTTCCAAACGCAATCGCTCTTGTTTTAATCGGATCCATCTTTTTTAAAGCTGGAAATGGAGCGTGTTTTGCCGCTGTTCCATTAATCAAGAAAAGCCTGACGGGCCAATTGGCTGGATTGACAGGGGCTTATGGTAGTGTCGGTGCGGTTTGTTTCCTCACCCTCTATAGTTTTGTATCACCACAGGAATTTTTTAAAATTATCGCCGCTTACGCTTTTCTGGTATTCTTGTCTCTGTTTTTTTTAAAACCATTTCCTTCATCTCAAAAAACCAACACTTAAAGGAGTCACTTTTCAAATGGGATTCACCTGTGGCCTGGTCGGCCTACCAAATGCTGGCAAATCAACCCTGTTCGGCGCACTGACACGTACTAAAGCGCAATCAGGAAACTACGCTTTCACTACCATTGAACCAAACAGCGGCATCGTGCCTGTTCCCGATAAACGCCTGGACACCATCACCCACTATGTCCAAACAAAGAAAATCGTTCCCACAACAATGGAGTTCGTTGATATCGCGGGTTTGATTAAAGGAGCATCCAAGGGTGAAGGATTGGGCAATAAGTTTCTCGGCCATATTCGCGAAGTTGACGCTATAGCTCATGTTGTGCGTTGTTTTGAAGACGGTAATGTCCCTCATGTAAGTGACGTCATCGACCCAGCCGCTGACATCGACACGATCAATACCGAGTTGATGATTGCAGATATGGAATCACTGGATAAACGAAAAACCAAAATAGAGAAACTTGCAAAATCCGGCGACAAAGAAGCACGTTCGCAAATGGAAGTTCTTAAAAATCTGATCGAAGGTATTAACAATGGTAAGCCTGCCAGAGCCCTTACCGGACTCTCTGATGAAGATCAAAATTTTGTCAAAAGCCTGACTCTCTTAAGTGCGAAACCCGTTCTCTACATCTGCAATGTGATGGACCCGGGAGATACTGACAACGAACTGGTTCAGAAAGTAAAAGCCATCGCCGAGGAAGACGGATCGGTAGTCGTCGCGCTTGCTGGAAAAATCGAAGGTGAAATTATGGAGATGGAAGACCCAGAGGAACAGCAAATGTTCATGGAAGAAATGGGGCTTACTGAAACCGGGCTCGATCGTATGATCGCCACCGGCTATGGACTACTGGAACTCTCCACGTATTTCACCGCAGGAGAAAAAGAAACCCGGGCGTGGACGATTCCAAAAAACTCAAAAGCCCCACAGGCAGCAGGAGCCATCCATTCAGACTTTGAAAAAGGCTTTATCCGCGCTGAAGTTTATAGCTTGGAAGATTTGGAAAAACACAAAACCGAAGCAGCTATCAAAGAAGCTGGCAAACTACGAGTCGAAGGTAAGGAGTATGTCGTTCAAGACGGCGACATCATGCATTTTCGGTTTAACGTTTGAGGCTATTTTCCCCACCCCGGAACCAGGCAAGGCGGAGTTTTTCCGCCTATAACATCTAACACATTTTCCACCAGAAGATCCGCCATGCGATCGCGAGTTTCAAAACTTGCACTACCAATATGCGGCAGCAGCAGCAGATTTTTTAGTTCTGTCATACCCTCAGTAAGAGCCGGTTCGTTTTAATAAACATCCAACGCAGCACCTGCAATTTTCCTATCTTTCAGCACCTCAACCAATGCCGCATCATCCACCACTTTACCACGCGCGGTATGAATAAAATATGCGGTGGGCTTCATCATCAATAATTGTTCTTTCCCAATCATATATTTTGTTTGTTCTGTAAGTGCGGTATGCACCGTTACAAAATCAGATTGACGCAGCAAATTTTCCAACGTTGCAAATTGCGCATTCAAGGCAGTTTCTTTTTCCACAGCCATGCGGTTTCTATTGCAATAAAAAACTTTCATATTAAATCCAGACGCTCGCCGGGCTACCGCCGAACCTATCTCACCACAAGCGATCACTCCCAGGGTCTTGCCATAAACATCTCCCCCAAAATACATTTTTGCAGACCATCCTTTGAAACGGTTGTCGCGGGTAAACCGATCAGCAGGAACAATGTTGCGCGCTGCACCCAAAATCATCGCCCAAGTCAGATCGGCGGTGGTTTCATGCAAAACTCCGGGGGTGTTAGTGACCCAGATTCCATGATTAGCAGCGTAAGCCACATCAATATTATTGAATCCGGCCCCATAATTGGCAATGAGCTTTAAATTTGGACCTTTATCTATAATGCCCTGACCAATTTTGTCCGATAAGTAAGTGATCATAACAACGCTTTCGGAGGCTATTTTTTCTAAATCCGAAGCAGAAGGCGAATGGTCCGTTTGATTGGTTCTCAAATCACAATGAGGTCTTAGTTTTTCCAACATTTTTTCAGGAAACAAATTGGTCACTGTGACGACAGGCTTCACTCTAGACCGTCCTTTCAAAATAATCTGTGGTAAAATAAAAATCTGATTTTAAAGGAAAAAGTGGTTCAAGCCCATGAAAATTTTATTCCTCGTCCCACCCGAAACTATCTCTCTTGAATCTTCGGTGCCTAAAGCACTCGAAGGTGGCAAAGGCTATTACCCCAAACTGGGGTTGCTCTATGTCGCGGCTTATTATGAGCGCGAAACGGGCAACCGCCCTGATTTCATCGATTGCCCTCCTGAAAATGTTTCTCAGGAAGAATTATCTCGACGCGTGAAAGAAGTTCAGCCCGATATGGTCGCCATGAGTATCATGACCTTCAATCTCCTGGATGCCTTGCACACCGCGCGCGTCCTCAAACAAGAAAACCCAAATCTTAAAGTTTGCCTCGGTGGGCCACATGTGAATTTATATTCTAAAGAAACTCTGCATCAACCGGAAATCGATTATGTGGTATTTGGTGAAGGTGAAAAGATTTTCACCCGCTTGATTCAGGCACTGGAAAAAGACGAATCTTTAAAACCCATCAACGGCCTCGGCTACAAAACAAATGGTGAAGAGCATGTCAACCCTGCAGAAACGGAACTGCTGGATCTGAACGAACTACCATTTCCCGCACGGCATCTGGTAGATATTAGCAGTTACAAACATATTATTGGTGAAGGCAGGCAATTTTTCACCATTCAAGCGACACGCGGTTGCCCAGCGGCTTGTTCGTTCTGCGATATTCGCAAAACCAAGTTTCGTATTCGCAGCCCTGAAAACGTGGTCGATGAAGTTGAACAACTGGCAAAAATGGGAGTCGATGATCTATTCTTTGTAGACGATACAATCACTATCGATAAAAAGAATGTTCTCGCCATTTGCGATCTTATTGTCGATCGCGGCATTAAAATCCATTTCAAAATTTCTGCCCGTGTTGACACCATCAATGAAGAAGTTGTCGCGGCGTTGAAGCGAGCGGGCTGTTATCGCATCCATTTTGGAATCGAATCGGCTAGTCCGAAACACCTAAAGTACCTGCAAAAAGGCCAGACTCCCGAAAAAGTGGAACGCGCCTGTAAAATGACACGCGATGCGGGAATTGGGTTCTTCGCTTACATGATGATCGGCATTCCTCACGAAACCAAAGAAGAAATGTTCGAAACCGTAGACTTCGCAAAAAAACTGAAACCCGATTACGCACAATTCTCCATCTGCACTCCCTACCCTAAAGTAGAACTTTATTTCCAAATGCTGGAGGAGGGAATTATTCCAGAAGATTACTGGCAGGAATTTGCAGAAAACCCATCTGCCGATTTTAAAATCAAATTCTGGAACAAAGATTTCTCTGAAGAAGAATTACGGGATCTTCAGGACGAATGCCATGCACGGTTCTATCGCAGTCCGACCTACCTTATGAAGCAAATTACCAAATTAAGATCGTGGTCCGACTTCACCGCCAAAGCCCGCATGGGAACACGCATTCTTACCAGCCGATTGGGCATTTAATATCCAATTTGTTTCGCTTCTTTCCCTATTGATTTAAGCTCAGGCAAGTCTTATATTGGGATTACAGGACTATCCTTATGAAGACTCCAATACAAAATAGAATTCTAACCATTATATTGACGGCAATATTGGTCGTCGCATTTTCCAATGATTCTTCTGCCCTGCCTCATATGGAGTCAGCAGATTGCGACATGAAGGTCAGTTGCAGTAATTGCACTGCTCAGGCTGTTCTCGGAAACACTTTGGAAAAAGAAAATGTCATTGTTTGCAACTGCTATATGGCTTTCAACAACACCTATGATTCAATTTTCGTAGTTCCCGAAACTCCCCCCCTCCCCCAAAAAAACTAAGCCTCCCATTTACTCCACATAATATTTAACCAAAGAATTGGTTTCGAGCAGTTGCTGTTCTGTTTGGAAAATGAATATTTCTTATATGCATTTCATTTTAGCAGAAGAGTCGTTCTATTCTTGTGACTCTGAACCTGTACCAAGGGAGCAAGCAGCATGAAAAAACGTATTATGATCCAGATTTTTCTTCTCCTTCTCTGTGCGAATTTTGTTTTTGCAGAAAAGGTCGAGTATAAAATTAATATCGACTACAAAATAATTAACCTGACCGGAAAAATTATTAAAGCAATGGCGCTAAATGGGTCCATCCCTGGCCCCACTTCAAGGTTTCGAGAAGGTGATTCTGCAAAAATCAGTTTTCATAATTCGATTGACGTTCCCACCTCCATCCACTGGCATGGAATTCTTTTACCTTACCGTTAGGATGGGGTTCCCTTATGTAAACAATCGACCCATTGAACCTGGCGAAACAAAAATTTTCGAGTTCCCCATCAAACAATCAGGCACCTATTGGTTCCATTCCCATTCCGGATTGCAAGAGCAACGAGGTGTCTATGGACCTATCGTCATCGTCCAGAGAGAAGGGGAACGAATTTCCTCAGATCACGATGAGGCAATTGTTCTTTCTGATTGGATCGATGAAAACCCAAATGAAGTCCTGCGTACATTAAAAATGTGGTAGTGGGTATTACAGTTTAAAAAAGGGCTCCATGCAAAGTCTTTTTGGCACTATTAAGAAAAAGGATCTAACAAGAGTAATCAGCCGAAGCCTTATGCGTATGCCCCCCATGGATATTTCTGATGTCGATAATATCTATTTTTTCTCAACACCCATTCATTTTGAAAAAGAAAAGTTTGGGAATTTAATCATTGGATACTCCTTGGAGAATTTGCAGCGTCAAATGCATTCTGCAAAGACTAGAACTTTGCTTGTATGCATGGTGATACTTTTAATCGGTACTCTTTTAATAGCAACCCTAAGCCAGATCCTTACAAAAGATATAATAAAGTTGAAAGAGACGGCACAAAAATTTTCTCCAGGACAAAAGCGACCTCCTATTTTAACGGAAAGCAAAGACGAAGTTGCAGAACTATGCACTGCTTATAATCGATTGATCGATGAGATTAACTATGTCGTTAATAATCTTGAGAAAAACTCTTTGGAGCTTCAAAAACACTCCAAAGAGCTTAAAAAAAGGAACAGTCAACTTAAGGACTTTATCTATATCGCTTTGTATGACTTCAACGAGCCATTACGGAAAATTGTAATCTTTGGCGATCGGTTTGAACAATTCCTTGTAAGTTCCAATCCTAACTTCTCTAATGAGAAAGGCTCCGAATACCTTAAACGAATGCAGAACGCATCAGAAAGAATGAGTCTCTTGATTTCGGATCTACTCAATTACTCCAAAGTGATTGCGCAAACTAAACCATGAATTCCATTCGATCAAACTGCGAGACGTCATCCAACAGGTACTATTGGATTTAGAATTTAAAATCAGAAAATCAAAGGGGAAAATCCAACTAGGGCCTTTACCAAAAATAGAAATTCATCTATTTCAAATACAACAGGTGTTCACAAATTAGATCGGTAATTTTCTGAAGTTTCAAAAAAATGGAAAGCTATCTATTATTGAAATCACATCTAAATCATCTCATTACTCCAATGGAAACACCATTTGCAAGATATCAATTAAAGATAATGGTATCGGCTTTAACCAGAAATATATGGAAAAAGTATTCAAACCTCTTGAACGATTGGTTGGAAGAAGCCAATATGAAGGCACAGGAATGGGACTTTCTATTTCAAAAAAATAATTGAACATCACGGCGGCACAATCACAGCAAAAAGTTCGTTGGGGCAAAGTTCTACTTTTATTATTGTTCTACCCTCAAAACAGGTTCAAAAAAAAATGACAATGCACTATACTTTATACTCTGAACCCGTGTTGCTATAACACTTACGAAATGATTAAAGTTAACGAAATTTATTTGAGCGTTCAAGGTGAATCCTCCCATACGGGGTTACCCTGTGTTTTCGTTCGATTGACCGGTTGCAACCTTCGGTGCGTCTGGTGTGACACGGCCTATGCTTTCCATGAGGGAAAAATCCAAAGTATCGACCAAACACTCAAAGAAGTAGAAAAATTTGGAGTTAACCTTGTTGAAATCACCGGTGGAGAACCCTTGATGCAAGAAGACGTCTACCCCTTAATGAATGCACTTCTTAAGAGTGGGTATCAAGTTATGCTGGAAACGGGAGGTTCATTGTCACTGAAAAAAGTACCTCGAGATGTAATAAAAATTATGGATTTAAAGTGCCCTGGCAGTGGTGAGCATGAAAAGAATAACTTGGACAATTTGAAACTCCTTGCCCCACATGATGAAGTTAAATTCGTAATCCTGGACAGACAGGATTATGAATGGAGCCGCGACTTAATAAAAAAGCATAAGATCAATGAAACCGCTCCTATTCTATTTTCTCCTGTTTATGACAAACTTGAGCTGAAGGAAATGGTCAAATGGATTCTTGAAGACCGGCTCTCCGTTCGTCTGCAAACCCAATTGCATAAAATAATCTGGAGTAAGGAAACCCCAGGGGTCTAAACTGCTAAACAGGAACCAGACAACCCTCTAGTTAGAAACACAGATCGCAATTATTAGTTTATCAATCTGTTATTAAATCAGTGCTCAATTTCTCTTGAGACCTTGCCTTCCATTATGATCGCACGCAAAAAAAACAAAAATTTACAATCACGCCTACTGAATTGGTATGACGAGCAAAAACGCGATATGCCCTGGCGTAAAAACCTCGATCCCTATCGAATTCTCGTATCGGAATTTATGCTGCAACAAACGCAGGTCAAAACTGTTATTCCCTATTATAAAAAATGGATGAAGTCTTTCCCAACAGCTAAAAAGTTGGCCGCCGCAAGTGAAACAAATGTACTGAAACATTGGGAGGGGCTAGGATATTATTCGCGCGCCAGGAATTTGAGAAAGTCTGCAATTCATATCCAACACGAATTTAAAGGCAAATTTCCTGACTCAATGGAAAAGATTTTAGGGCTACCCGGTGTTGGACGTTACACGGCAGGGGCTGTCTTAAGTATCGCTTTTGACAAAAGGGTTCCCGTTTTAGATGGCAATGTAAAACGAGTATTGTCACGATTGATGTTGTTAAATGAAAATGGGAATAACAAAAAATCGGAGACACGACTCTGGAACACTATGGAAGAGTTACTCCCTGAAAAAAGGTGTGGTGATTTTAACCAGGCTTTCATGGAGCTGGGTGCCACCGTCTGCATTCCAAACAATCCCTTCTGCAAAGAGTGTCCACTCAAGCGACTTTGCGAAGCCAATCAATCTGACAAGCAGGATTCCTTTCCACCCCCTAAGACCATGATTAAAACATCCAAGCTTCAGGTTAGTGCAGCAGTAATTTTAAAAAAAGGGTGTGTGTACATTCAAAAGCGTAGAGTCAAAGGGTTAATGGGTGGACTTTGGGAATTTCCTGGTGGAAAAATGGAATCGGGTGAAACAGAGACGGAATGTTTACGTCGGGAAATAAAAGAAGAGCTTGGAGTTAATATTCGCATTGGGGAAAAATTAATGACTCACCGCCATAGCTATACCCGCTTTCGGGTAACGCTTCATGTTTTTCAATGCCAAATACATTCAGGGACACTCTCCCCCTCTGCATGTGATGACTGGAAATGGGTAAAACCAGATGAACTGGAGCAATACCCCTTTCCTGCTGCAAATGTTAAAATAATAAAGTTATTAAACAAAAACTCCGGAACCCCATGACACCTGGAACCAAAGCCATTGTCGTAGGAGCCGTCGCCAACCTCTTCCTTTCTCTTATTAAATTTGCCGGAGGTGTTTTTGGCAACAGCATGGTCCTAGTTGCGGATGCCTTCCATTCCCTATCCGATCTCATTACGGATGGGGTTGTATATTTCTCGCATGGCGTGGGGCAACTTCCTCCTGATAAAAATCATCCCTATGGCCATGGGCGCGCCGAGACCATTGGCACTACACTAGTAGGACTGCTTATTATTATCACGGGGTTGGGAGTGGCCTATGAAGCTTGGGAGACGATAACCCAAAGTATAGATAAAACCCCGGGTTGGGTAGCTGCCACTATCGCATTTCTTTCTGTCTTTATTAAGGAAGGTTTGTACCACTACACTCGCAAAGTTGGCGAAGCCTTAAAGAGCAAGTCTCTGACCGCTAATGCCTGGCATCATCGCACCGATGCGATTTCATCTATTGCAGCATTTATAGGCATTCTAGGCGCGTGGAACGGCATTACCATTATGGACCCACTTGCAGGGGGCTTGGTCGGATTGATGGTCTGCAAGGTAGGTTATGATTTTTCACGTGAAGGTTTTCGGGACTTAATGGACACCGCATTAGGTGAAGAGCACACCAAAAAAATATTTTCCATTTTAAACGAAATACCTGAAGTCATCCATTTCCATGATTTACGCTCACGCACCATTGGCGGAGAAATTCTCATAGATGTTCATATTTTGGTAGACCCGGAAATGACAGTTACAGAAGGTCATGGTGTTGCAGAAGTGGTAAGAAGAAACGTGATCAAGGCTTTTGAAAATGTGCAGGATGTTCTCGTTCATGTTGATGGAGAACTCGATGCCGAGGTCGAAAATCTTTATCCCCTGACGCGAAACGAATTAATTGAAATCACCAAACCAGTTTTTGAAAATATGCGCGGAGTAAAGTCCGAACCTGAAATTCGCACCCACCATATAAAGAGAAAGACTTTATTAGATGTATTCCTGCAAATTGAGGATCACCAAGAGATGGAAGAAATTCAAAAACAAATCAATGAAGTTAAATCGCGACTAGAGGCGATTCCAAAAATTGACAAGGCAAGGATTTTTCTAGATTTGAATAATGAATTCGGAAAACACAATTAACCATCAGCTGTCATTTTCTTAAGAGTGTCCCCTTCCCACATATACTTCAATCTAGACCTTCCTTTATACAAACCTTTTTGAAAAGCATGACCATAGATCAAAGGTAAAGAAACGCTAGGCTCTATAAACGCCATACTATGGCTCGCCTGTTTGTTTACCTTTCCCCATGATTGCGCCTCGCCAAGCGTACTGCCACTCAATCCACCCCAATGTGGCGAATCTGTAGTCACCTGCACCGCGTATTTATGGCCTCCAGTATCCTTGCCAAAAATATAAGCCATAACAACGGAATCATTAATATAGTTTTTCGGCACACCTCCTGCCACATAAAATGCCGAAGTCCGTGATGAGTTCACAACAATTTGAGTGAGTTCATAATTATCGCGGATGGAATCAATAGTAATGGGCTTGCGCCCATCTTTCCGACAATTGTAATAATGCTCGGTAAGTCCAATACCTATGCTCGAATCGTTTAGAGCAGGGCAAAAAATTGGAATATTGTTTTTACGAGCCGTCACTAGAATGGACTCTTCATCGTCAATCGTATCAGAAAGAAGAGAAATGAATTCGCGGCTGGAATAATTTCTTGGTTCCAGCTTATCGGCAAACTCCCCGATCAAGGTATCATCTTCAACAAACAATTCATCATCGACATACGTATCATAAATCCGGTCGATAAAAAGTTCCCGAAGTTTCGCATCATCAGCAGTAGGGCTTCCATAATAATGGCCACCCCCCAGAGCATTATAATAATCCTGATAAAGAACCGCTCCCGTTGATACTATAACATCAACCATATTGTGATGAATCATATCGCGGATCACCTTCCTCAATCCGGCGGCAATCAGAGGTCCGGCGAGACCCAGCATTATTGTTGGACGCTCGTCATCTTGAAGCATTTTTCCAAATATATGGGCACATTGACCGAGGTTCCTCGCCTGGATAGAAGCCGACTGAAAAGATTCAACCAGATCCCCGACATCATTTATATCCTCAAAATCGACCGGAGAGATCCTCTCATGAAGGATTTCTTTCTTTTCTTTCTTCTGGCCATCATCGAGAGGCTCCGGAATCAGGGTATCCTTATAAGACATAGGTCACTCCACTACAGTTAAATGCTAAAAACGTGTTTTTTTAATATCGAGAACACAAATCATTTGAATGATTTTTGGTATCTACGCTTTCAATACTTTCCAATATTTTTCCGTCTTCACCAATCACATAACTGATTCGAGCTGCATATTGGTCGTCGGCACTTTTAATAGCTTGGTAGGCCAAAGCAATCTCTTTATTCACATCACAGAGCAAGGGATAAGAAAAAGAAAACTTTTCAGCAAAAGCTTTATTATCCTTTTCATTATCTAGGCTTACTCCAAAAACTTGAATGCCTTTCGCTTCAAACTTCTTAAAATCATCGCGAAATCCCTGGCCTTCCATCGTACAACCTGGAGTATCCGCCTTGGGGTAAAACCATAGCACTATTTTTTTTCCTAGATAATCCTTTAAGTTTATCAAATTGCCATTATGATCATTGATCGAAAAAGCGGGCGCATCGGTTCCAGGTTGCAGCATTATATTTCTCCTGATTTAATTTAAGGTTTTGTTTTTAGCCTTCAAGTTTAGATGCCTTATTTTTATTTTAGAAGCATTTTATTCTAAAGAAATCTAATTTCCCGGGAAGACCTTGGAAATAAAAATCTCACTCAGCCCAAGATCTTCAGGACGTGTGATTTTTATATTTTGTTCCGAACCTTCGACAACCTTTACTGGCTTTCCAAGGTGTTCTATCAAGGTGCCTTCATCGGTTCCGTAAAATTTTTCGGAATTCGCTTTTTTGAATGCCTCTTGCAAAAGTTCATAACGAAATACCTGTGGGGTTTGAACTCTCCATAAGCCCTCCCGATCAACTGTTTGCGAAACCAAACCAGAAGCATCTACTCTTTTTATTGTGTCATGTACTGGAATTGCGGTGATAGCTGCACCATATTCTCTGGCCACATCGACAGATTCTCGTATAATTCGATGCGACAAAAAGGGCCGTACACCATCATGCACTAATACAATTTCTGTTTGCGGAGCAACTTCACAAAATCCGTTATAGACGGAGTCCTGTCTTTTTTCGCCCCCTATAACAACTTTTGTTACGATTTCTGGCTTACCCAACCAATCAGCGCAAGCGTTGTCATATTCTTTTTCTGGCACCACCAGAATTAATTCGGAAATGATGCCACAGTCCTGGAGGGTTTTAAGTGTGTAATAGAGGATAGGTTTTCCATTCAACTCCTGAAACTGCTTGGGAACAGTTCCTCCCATACGAGTTCCCGCCCCTCCTGCTGGCACCACCGCGCAAACACTCATTGAAAAATCCTATTAAAAAATTTGTTCAAAAACTTCCGACAGATTTTTTGCAAAACTAATCTCAATACCTTCGGTCAATAGATTCTTTACTTTTTTAGCTGAATGCGGAACGATGCAGCGTTTGAACCCTAATCGTCGCGCTTCAATCAACCGAGCGTCAAGCTGCATAACGGTACGAACTTCGCCAGTCAAACCTACTTCTCCCAATAATACCAATTCCGGATCTATGGGTCGGTTTTGAAAGCTACTTGCAATGGCTGTCGCCACTCCCAGGTCCAAAGCGGGTTCTGTGATTTTTATACCGCCCGCTAGGTTTACAAAAATATCCTCCCCCTGCAGGTTCATTCCCAACCGCTTTTCCATAATAGCAATCAGAAGTGACATGCGATTGTGATCAAATCCCGTTGCCATTCGTCGTGGCATACCGATAGAAGATGAAGTGCTTACCAGCGCTTGCACTTCAACCAATAGGGTACGGCTTCCCTCTAGCGTTGCAACTATAGCCGATCCGGCGGAGTCCTCGGGTCGTTCTGCTAAAAACCACTCTGAAGGATTTTCGACGGGAACCAATCCCGTAGGTGCCATTTGAAATACTCCGATTTCAGGAGTTGGACCAAATCTATTTTTAATGGCTCGTAAAGCTCGATAAGCATGCCCCTGCTCACCTTCGAAGTATACTACCGTATCGACAATATGCTCCAGCGATTTGGGACCGGCAATTGCGCCGTCTTTATTTATATGACCGATCAAAAGTGTAGGCAGGTTTCGATGTTTGATTTCCTGGAAAATTTTAAACGCAACCTCACGAACCTGACCAATGCTGCCCGGAGCCGACTGCAAGTCTTCTGTATAAAACGTTTGCACAGAGTCCAGAACCAAAACATCGGGCTTAACTTTATCAATCCATTTTATAATGCTTTCAATGCAAATTTCAGAACAGATCAAAAGGTTATCGGAAAGCGCATCTAACCTCTCTGCGCGTAATTTAATCTGCGAACCCGATTCCTCTCCAGAAACATAAAGAACATTCTTTCCCAACTTTGCGAGATGCCCCATACTTTGCAAGACAAGAGTTGACTTTCCTATACCTGGCTCACCGCCAATAAGAATAAGCGAACCTTCAACCATTCCGCCCCCCAGAACCCGGTCGAACTCACCGATGCCTGTGGTCATACGGTTTTTCTGGACAGATTGAACTTTAGTTATCGGGGAAGGTGGCGGGGATTTTATTTTATGCCGCGATTTTGAAGATATGGGTTGGTGGCTCTCTTCTGCAAAACTATTCCACGTACTACATTCGGGACATCTACCCAGCCATTTCGGAGCCTGATGGCCGCATTTCTGACAGCTAAAAATGGTAGTTGCTTTTGCCATAGAGAATGGTTATCTACACCGTATAAGTTATCGACTACGAATGGGGAGCAACCCGATAGGGCTGATTATTTGCTCTTCGCCTTTTTCTCTGACGAAGCATTAGAGTTTTTCTTTTCTATCTTCCCCAAAGTTTTCTTGATGTCGTCATTTCGGGAAATATTTACATTTGCTTTATTACGCAAGTCAGCAAGAGCTTTCCTAATGGCTTCTTGGTTTTTTATCAACCCGGCCTGTGCATTGTTCATTGCAGATTGAGCTTTTACCACATGGACTAACTTATCCTGTTCCACTGCAATGGCTTTTAAAATTTTAATCAAGCGCGAAAGTTTTTCATTAGCCAGACTGATTTTATCCTGATTTGAATCTTCTTTCTGCGAGGACTGTTTCAATTCACCGAGTACAGATTTTTCGAGTTTATTAGCATTTGCAATCAGCAGAGCAGAACTCTCAACGATCTTGTTAATCTTTTTATCTGTTAACTGATCAAACTTTTCCGCTTCAATCACACCTTTTTTTAATGCTACAAGAGTTTCACTGGACGCCAAATTTTGCACCTGAAGTGCTTTTAAGGTCTCAGCTAATTTATTAATTTTTTGATCCGCAACCATCAAGTTTTTATTGTTAACCGCCAAACTATTATTAGCTGCAACAAGAGTTTCATAGATGGAAGAAATCTGTTCTTTTGTCTTCACACCTTGCTTTAAGTTTTCCCCAAGAATATCGATCAGTATTTTATTTTTTTCAGACAGTCCAGCCAATGATTTTTCGTTGTTCTCACGTGACTTGGAAAGATGTTCGAGAATCGCTTTTCTATTATCCAGGTTTTCCTTGACCATAGCAGGAATGACAGCAGATATAAAAAGTCTCTTAGTATCCCCAAAACTCTTTTTTGTTGTCTCGTCCAGAGCTGCCAATCTTTGCACGACTATTTCCAACGTACTCCTATTAGCTGAAGCAAAACTTTGAAAATTTTCCTTGTTCACCTTTTCGAATTGCTCGATATCTTGAGCCAGTCCTTTCTTCAAACTTTTCTGATCTTTCTGAAAACGATCGAGAATTCTGCTTTGCTTATCGATTTTTGTTAGGACCTGATTTTTCACTTCAGCTTCCAGATCGGTTATTTGGGATTTGATTTCATTTACATTGAACAGAGTCTCGGATTTATTCAATTCAACTGAGCCCTGCAATTGTGGAAGGGTTTGCTTAATTTCTTCAATCTGCCCTAATAAGTCTTCAAGCTGATGCCTCAAGTATACCATCTCAGAAGTCTCGAGCCTTACTAGGCGAGAGTTAATTTTCTTTAAACCAATAAAAACTTTTTCCCAAGTTTCATCGTCAGTACCAAACACATCCGCCGAAGCATTCAGGGGAACTAGCGCAACCAATAACAACAAAAAGAAGCAGGCAGTCAATTTAATGTATTTCATAAGTTTTGCTCTCTTTCCGATAGCATCGGAAATCGTTAAAAAAAAAGCCGCACCGGGAATTAACCCAGCGCGGCTTATTATATACGATTTATTGCAAACCCATAAACGCAGTTATCTTGCTATCATGAAATGCGCTCTTCTGTTTTGGTGCCAGCAGTTTTCATTGTTGTCAGAACAGAAAGGTTTCTCTTCACCATAGCTGATAATATTCAACCGACTTGAAGCAACACCCTGAGCTACTAGATACTTCTTCGTGGAGTGGGCCCGACGTTCGCCAAGAGCGATATTATAGTTATTGGTACCTCTCTCGTCACAATGTCCCTGGATTTCTACCCTCATATTCGGGTTGCTCTTGAGGAAGGTTGCATTCTCTTCAAGCACGCTTTTGGTATTGCTGTCGAGATCATATTGATCAAAGTTGAAATGGATATCCTTGAGATCGGCGGTTGCATGGAAAGATTTTAGTCGAGCCTCCTGAGTTCCGTTAGCTGCACCATCAAAAGGATTAGCGTTAAATGAACCAGACGAACCATTGCCGATATCAGCTCCAGAGCCGTCGGCTCCATCAGGACCCGTTGCTGAACCTGAACCCGTTGCTGAACCTGAACCCGTTGCTGAACCTGAACCCCCCGCCATCATACCCGAATCACCACTGCCACCAGAAAAATTGGAACTTTCAAGAACTGGCTCTTCACTAAAAAACCCAGAATCGCCCGGACCACCTAATGCATTGTCCTCAGAGGAGGTTCCGTTAGATGCAGTGAAATCAGAACTTTCTACTCCGCCATTTGATGTTTCTATTTCAGGGGGCATGAGTTTCTTTGAACATGCCGCGGACAAAAACATCATTAAAACTGCTGCGACTACCATTTTCCAATTAATTGTATTCATAAAAAATAACCTCGCCTAAAGTTGTCGCCGATTAAGTATAAAAAAGAACTGTATAAAAATCCCTTAAGTGCAAAAGCTCTCCAAAAGGAATTAAATTTCAGAATTTATTACTATTATAAAAATTTGATGCAGGTTTACTATCATATAGTATAGGGTTACTATCCTATAATTAGGCTTAAATTACAACATATATTATAAACATTAAATAACCTACGAATTTCTAAAGGTTTTGATTTTAAAAGCCAATAGTCTTTTTATCCGCATATTGAATGTTAACCGAAACTTTCACACCTGACAACGATTTTTTTCGGAATTTCGAAGCTTAGTGTTTGAAATAAGGAGACCAAGAGGGACTGTGGCTTTTTCCTGAGAAGGTTAGTTGCCGAACCCGGTCACCACCCAGACGTTTGATGAAAATATTAAAGTTACCATTTACCCGCTTGCGATAAACGATAAAACGGCCATCAGGAGACCAACTGGGTTGCTCGGCACTGCCTGCATTAACTGTCACAACTTGGCTTTTATGCGTGTTCAAATCATATACGCTGATTTGAAATCTCTTACCCACGCGCGAAGTGTAGGCGATTTTATCGCCATTGGGGGACCAGGATGGATTGTCATTATAAGAGGAGCCAAATGAAATACGAGTCACTTTACCGTTATCCCCTTTTTCGGCATTCATAATATAAATTTGTGGTGCACCAGTTCCTGAACGATCTGAAGTGAACGCAATTTTTTTTCCATCGGGAGACCATGTGGGCGATGTATCAATATTAAAGTGACGCGTCAAACGATGCAGCTTCCTGTTTTTCTTTAAAAGATAAATTTCGGAATTCTGATCCCGACTTAAAACTAAAGCGATCTTTTGCATATCAGGAGACCATGCTGGCGCCGCATTCAACCCTGGCAAACGGTTCAGAGTTTGTCGTTTTTCACCTGCAGTATCTATCATGATTAAATCTGGATTATTCGCGGCATAAGAAGTGTAAATAATCCAATTCCCATCTGGCGACCAGGCGGGGCTTAAACTAACAGTATTATCACGGGTCAATCTTCGCAAATTGTAGCCATCAAAATCAATCAGATACACTTCCTTGCCGCCATCTTCCTGCGCCAGGAAAGTCACCTGCGTTTCGGCAATGCCACGTTTTCCTGTCAATTGCGATACAACCTCATCAGCAAACCGGTGCACCACTTTTCGAAGCAATTGTGGCGAAGCCTTGTAACGCTTACCTAAAATGAACCTTTTGTTTATGGCATCGTAAAGACGAAAAGTGAAAACTTGCCCTCTCCCTTTCGATATTATTCTATATTCGGTTTTAATGACCCATTGCGCTCCGACCTGCTTCCAGCTTCTGTAATCCACTTTAGAGCCAGACCGCTCCATTCTTTCCAATTCCTCAAAGACGGGTTTTCTCAAGGGAGAAAATAACTCTGAGAGGCGTAAATCATTTTCCAGGATACTTCTCGCTTCTTTACCCATCCCTCTAACATCAGACCCATCGCCCTTTAAGACAAAGTCAGTGATTGCTAGGGAAACTTTTTTCTGGGTTGCCTTTTCCATGTCTAACCTCACTCGAGGTTTGGCTTCCACTTTTACGCAAAAGAAAAAAACAAGGATTACAAAAACCCAGGCAGATAAATAGCCTTCTCTACTCGTCTTTAGGAACATATTTAAAATAAATACTTAAAAAAAGGTTAGACATCTTTAACTCTTTCGGGAATTGAGGAAATGGCACCGAATCAAGAACGGCACTTACAGCGAGGGTATCCAACGCTTCCACCCCAGAGCTTTGCTTTATAAAAGGTTTATCGATATTTCCCTTTGAAAAAATGTGGAACGAAATAATGGCTTCTTTACTATGCCGTTCCGCCAGCGGATCACGCCAGTTTTTATATATTTTCTCCTGAACTATCCCGACGTAGAGAGATTGAATATCCGCACCAGGAGCCCCTTCTCGATCAAAATAAACATACGATTCATCCTCACTTTTTGTAACGGTTTTTTTCGGCGAATCAGGAAGAGCTCGCAACTTGCTCTGAAAATTTGATCTGTCAAGTCTGGCACCTGCAACTTCAACCTTCACCCATGAAGATTCTACGGCAAGCAATTCGAACTTTTCCAGAACAGAATCATAAGTCTCACTTTCTATATATTCCACTTCGGCATCGGGGGTTTTACTCTCATTGTCCTTTTTAACGATAGAATCTAGCTTGGTCATTTTTTCGAGTTCCCTTAAAAGATTCCTTTTCTTAACAGCAGGCTCAGCCTTTCTTTCTTCATCTACCGGCTTTTCTACTTTTTCCTGTTCGAGAACCTCTTGCATCTTTATATCTTCAAAACCTTCTAGCAGACTTTCGAGTTTGGGAGTTTGCGGCACATCTTTCTCGATCTTCACCTTTTTGTCTTTCACCTTCTCCAAGTCACGAAAGGTTTCTTCCAAAACAGATTTTTCTATTTTTGGCTTTGCAGTTTGTTTCTTAGGGCGTTCCAGTAGCGCTAATTGTTCCAGATCTTCAAATATATTTTTTGTCGGAACCGGAACCACAGCTGCGGCCTTTTTATCCAGTTTATTAAGTGCAGCTATTATTTTATTGGGTTGCAATGCTTTTTTAACAGGTGCCGTTTTTCTCTTAACAACATTTTTCTTAGCTGCGCTTTTCTTAATTGGAGCCTTACTTTTTCTGATAGGTTTTTTCTTAACAGCTGACTTGTTACCTGAAGGAGACTCGACAAGACTAACCATAAAAGCCGGGACTATGGCTTTGACTGCAAGAGGAGGCTTGGGAAGAAATAAAACAAAGGTGAGGATGAGTAGATGCCCGAAAACGGAGAACACAAGCATCTGGTTATAATCTATAGACTGGGGAAACTGTGTTCTCATGAGTGTTTAAGGTTCGGTCACCATTCCGATATTTTCGGCGCCCGCTTGTTTGACCGTTGCCATTACACGCATAACGAATCCATAATCCAGCATTTTATCTGCACGAAAATAAATGCCGGCACTCTTATCTTTACCAACATATTGTTCCACTTTCCGAGTCAACGCCATCAGGTTTGCCAACTCCTCCTGCTTCCAGAATATTTTTTTATTGCTTTTTACAGTCACCGTTGGAATTTCTTTAATAGGAATGGGAGCGATAGATTCTTTGGGCAACTGAACATCCATCCCGTGCTGCATCAAGGGGGCCGTAATCATAAAAATCACGAGCAACACAAGCATGACATCTACAAATGGGGTTACATTGATTTCGGCTAAAAAGGGTCGTCGTTGTTTTAACATGAGTTTTGTTCAGGAATTAACCCGTTTGTTTTTACTCTGAAAGGTCAAATGATCTTTCTTTTCCCTGAGATACCGTAAAGTTTTTTTCAGCTAAATATACAAAATCCTGACAAAAATCATCCATCGTGGAAGTAAGCAGGAAAACTTTATTATTGAGGTAATTGAAAAAGATAACTGCCGGAATAGCGGCTATCAGCCCTGCCGCAGTAGCAATGAGAGCTTCTGCTATTCCAGGTGCCACACCGCCTATACTTGCCGTTCCCTGGATCCCAATCGATCGAAAAGAATGCATGATTCCCCACACCGTACCAAATAATCCGATAAAAGGTGTCGTGCTGCCAGTGGTTGCCAGAAATTCCAATCGCCCAGAAAATCGTGCCACTTCCCGATTGATTGCTTTATTCAGAGAAAGCGAAATTCCCTTGATATCCCTCTCCGCCAGCCTCTCCCCAGATGGCAAAGGTGCCTCACCTTGTTTTTTTCTATCTTCCTTAGCCATTTCCTGAAACAGGTATAGCTCTCGATAACCGGTTAAAAATAACCGTGCAAGTGGACTCAGCCTCAACTCTTTAGCGAAATTATATATTTGTGTGAGGTTTTCGGTTTTTGAAAATACTTCGAGGAATTTACTATTTTCATTTCTCGCAGACCGGTAAACAAAAAACTTGCTCAACATAATGGCCCACGATGTAATGGAAAAAATCAAAAGGATCAATAACACCCCTTTTGCCATCATGCTGGATTGCGTTATTAGCTCAATAATACCTAATGGTTGTTCAGGAATCATACTCAGTATCTCATTGCAGGAAGGCTGGGTTCAAAGGCGGGTGCCGACAAAGATATATTAACTTTTAATTCAACAATTCAACAACTAACTTTAATTAAATGCAGGGGTTAAGTCAACTAATAATAATGAGACAAGTAAACTGGAACGTTGGGAAAATCAATTCTCCATGTAAACAGGTCGCTAATTCAAGATTTAACCCGTTCCAGATATTCGCCAGATGTCGTCGAAACTCGTATCGCCTCGCCTATCTTAATAAACTGGGGTACCGTCACTACCAATCCCGTCTCCAAAGTTGCGGGTTTTCCTGACCCTGACGCGGTCGCGCCCTTCAAACCTGGCTCTGTATCTACCACTTTCAACTCAACCATTTCGGGAAAGGACACTCCGATTGCGGCATCATCACAAAATTCTACGATGACACGGGTATTCGGCAACAAATATTTTTTCCCATCGCCAATCATTTTATCATCCATAAAAATCTGCTCATAGGTTTCGCAATTCATAAAGCAAAACCCGGTAGGATCTTCATAAAGATACTCCATATCAACTTGTTCCATTTCCGCGCGTTCGACTGATTCATCCGAACGGAATTTAATTTCAGTCTGTGTACCATCTTTCAGCTTTCGCAGTTTGGCCTGCATGGACGCCTTTCCTTTTCCTGGCGTGCGATGCTCTGCTGTCATTACTCTATATAAATCCCCTTTAAACTTGATCACGTAACCAACACGCAACCCATTACCATTTACAAATGAAACCATGAGCACCTCA